>CAIJKT010001054.1 GCA_903821255.1 uncultured Lentisphaeria bacterium
GATGTTTACCGGATGTTTACCCTGCCTGAATTAAAAAGAGAGCTTGCCTTGACGGTCAGTATACCTGTGCAGTATAAAAACCTGGTCGTCCGGTCTGACACCGATAAAATAAAGCAGATACTTACCAATCTGGTATCTAATGCAGTGAAATACACTTTCAATGGCGGCGTGGACGTGGGATTTGATATGCGAAACGGTGAGATTGAATTTTATGTAAAAGATACAGGCATTGGCATTCCTGAAGATGAGCAGAAACGGATTTTTGAGAATTTTTACCGCGGCGTGCAAGTAAGAAATGCCGCGATAGGGGGAACCGGTTTGGGGTTGAATATTGCCAGGGAACTGGTCGAATTGCTGGGCGGCAGGATAGGCGTAAGCTCGATGCCGGGGCAGGGGGCGCGTTTTTATTTCACTATCCCGGCGGAGCAGGCCGATGAGTTGCATAGCGAAAAAACTTTACCTGTTACAGTTCAAAAAGACTGGCATAATTTTACTATTCTGATAGCAGAAGACGATACTGACAGTTATCTTTATCTCGAATTACTGTTGAAAAATAAAGTGAAGAGAATTGATCACGCCACAAACGGCGCGAAAGCTGTTGAGCTGGCGTTAAAGAACAGATACACCCTTATTTTAATGGATTTGCAAATGCCGGTCATGGACGGAATCGAAGCCACCCGAAAAATTAAACAACACTTATCCGATATTCCGGTCATTGCCCAAACCGCGTATGTGTCGCTCATGGAAAAAGAAAGAGCCTTGCAGTCTGGTTTTGATGATTACATCTCAAAGCCGGTCAAAAAAACGGATTTACTGGCGGTAATTAACCGGGTAATCAAAACAGAACAAAAGATTATTCAGGTTGCAGTTTGTCCGGCGCAGGGTGAATAACTGGCAGTGCTGATGTGAATATATTTGAATTTTAAACCAATTTTTAAGCTGATATGGACGCGCAAAGCTTCTTCAAAACAAGAAAGAACAGGATTTAAATCATGAGCAAATATACTGTTTACGGTGACGATGCGTTTGACCGGAAGATTGATTCACTTCTGGAAATTGTCACCGGAAGAGTTCTTGATACTGTCGGACGCAAGAATCTGGCGGCGTTAGTCCTGGGCGGCGGATATGGCCGCGGGGAGGGCGGCGTACTGCTGAACAGCAATGGTGAAATGTCGCTGTACAATGATTTTGATCTGTTTGTTATTACCAATGACATCAGCAGGTTGCGGCAGCGGCGTATCAAACGGGCTTTGCTGGCTTTGTCGCCGGAATTGTCCCGGACCGCCGGAATTGATGTGGATTTCAGTCCTGCAAAGAATATCTCTGATTTGAAGTCATCGGAATTTACAATGATGTGGCAGGAGCTGAAAAGAGGTCATATTGTTGTCTATGGACCGGAGAACATTCTTGATCAGCTGCCTGCGTTTGATTTGAATAATATGCCGCACGAAGAACTTGCCAAGCTTATGCTGAACCGGGCAACCGGCCTGCTGCTTGCCGGGCAGCGCCTGGGGAAAAGCCATCTGGAAGACGATGATATTGATTTTACAGCCCGTAATATCTGGAAAGCCGTAATGGCGTGCGGGGATTCATATCTGGCGATGCACCATACATATTCTTACTCGTATAAGCGAAGATCTGAATTGTTTGACGTGTATAAGGATGTCCCGGAAATATCTGATTTTTACCCGTGGTACAAAGCATCCATAGAATTCAAACTGAAGCCGGTTATGCCGGCCGGAGACGAACTGCCGGCAATGTTGAATCAAGCCCGAAAATTCTTCGCCAGGTTTTATCTCTACGTGTTTAACGTCTGTCTCGGTACGGAAGGGATGAGTTTCGCACAAATTCAAAAGGCCTTTTACCAGCGCCCGCCGTTTGCCAGAAATGATACCATCCGGCATATGCTTAAGAACTTTATTATCAATATGCTGGAAGTTGGACCGGCTGAATTTAACATGGATTTGTTCTTTAAATATCCCCGTACCCGACTTTTCATCGTTTTGCCTGCAATATTATTTGATAATGAGGCGATTCGCGACTATATTCTACTATTGCCGGGAATTTCAATCTCCGGATCAGGAGATGAAATTCTAAAAAGTTATCTCAAGTTATGGAATAGATTTAATTAGCCAATACAATTTGAGGGTCTATGGAAATACGCGAAGACAACGAATCGGTTCTGGGGGGAGTTGATGCCAATCTTTTTAAGTATGACTTGCAAATATTGCTGCTTGCCGTCTGGAAGCGATTTTATCTTCTCCTGATTATACCCCTGGTTGCCGGATTTCTTACCTTCAGCTATGTCGCGGTCTTCCAGCCGAAAGCATGGAGTGCCAGATGCCTGCTCTTCAGGCATACCAACATTGAGCGCCTGCAAAGCGATATGCCGAACCTCTACAAACCGGTCGAAACTAAAGTCATTACTGAAATGATCCGTATCCGCAAAAACATGCGGGAGGTGCTTACCCGGTTGAAGCTGAAAATGTCGCTGGTTTCTCTCTATGCTAAAACAGCCGTGGAGACACAGGAAGACAATGAGAACATCATAAGCATTGTTGCCACTTCCGACACGCCGCGCGAAGCTGCGGCTATCGCCAATATGCTCGCTGACGTCTTTATTGAAGATTATGTGGAAAATCAGAACACTTCCGTGCATAAAATTTATAAATATTATACTGAGAGCAAAATAAATCTGTCTCAGAAGATCAAAGCGCTTGAAGCTCAGCAGGAAGAGTATCTGAAGCGGTTCAACGTCATTTCAATCTCTACTGAGACTGAAGGCAAATTCAAGCTGATGAATGAACTTGAACTGAATCTGGTTAAGGCTAAGATGCAGGAATCCGCACTGCGCACCAGTATTGCCAATCTTGATAATAATATCAGAGATATGAAAGAGGATATCCAGCTTAACTATACCGTAACATCCACCGATAATTCTGAAATGGAAGTAATGCAGGGCGCGCTTTATAAACTGCGCCAGCGCTACACGGACGATAATCCGAAAGTTCAGAAGCAACTGGCTGAAATCGAATACCTGAAAGATAAACTGGGCAAGGTGGTTAAAGAAGAGAAACGCGCCCCCAGCACGGTTACTTACGGCGGCAATATTGTTCGCCAGGCCATCCAGGAACAGCAGTTCAAGGCCCAGGCTGAATTGAAAGGCGTAACTCAGAACATCGGGCAGCTGGAGGCTACGATCATTAAACTGAAAGGCGAATTGACCCAGCTTTCCAGAATGGAGAGTGACTTCCTGGAGATCAAGCGGCAGCTCGATTTAAATCGCGATTTGCTGAAGAAGATAGACGGCACGGTTTCAATGATGAAATTCGCGCTTAACACCAATGTCAGTGATATTACAATTCTGGAACGGGCGGAACCGCCGTCCTCTCCGTCAGTCAAAAAACGGAGATTTATCGTTTTTGCCGGCGGGCTTGCAGGTTTTCTGCTGGCGCTCGGGGGGATCCTGATAATGGAACTGATGGACTTTACAGTTAAATCCAGGTTCGATATTGAAAACGTGCTGAAAATAAAGATGCTGGGCAGCCTGCCGATGATCAACCAGGTTAC
>CAIJKT010001055.1 GCA_903821255.1 uncultured Lentisphaeria bacterium
AAGCCCGACGTTGAATTCCTTGACGTTGTCCAGGAAACGGCGCAGCGAATGCACTTCGCCATTATAAATAAGTTGCTTGTTACGGAAGACTCTGGCTTTGGCGCCGACGCGGATAGTACCCTTTTCAACCATGCAGCCGCATACTTTCGGGCCTTTGGAAACATCAAAAATCTGCAATATGGTCGCGGTGCCGAGTTCTTTTTCGCGTTTTTCCGGGGCCAGCCGTCCGGTCAGGGCGTCGGTGATATCTTCCAGCAGTTCATAGATGATGCTGTACAGCCGGATTTCCACTTTCTGCTTTTTCGCGATTTCATTGACGCCGGGATTAACTCTGACGTGGAATCCGACGACAATCGCGTGCGATGCCGCCGCCAGCATAATGTCGTTTTCAGTGATGGCGCCCACGCCGGAAAGAATAATATTGACTTTGATTTTGTCAGACGGTATTTTTTTCAGGGAATCAATGATGGCTTCGCCGGACCCCTTGACGTCGCACTTGATAATCAGGTTCAGCATGTTCTGGGTGCTGTCGCTGATTTTAGTGAACAGGTCTTCCAGGCTCTGGGTCGGGACTTGCACCAAATTTATATTCCGGCTGGATTGAGTTCTCTTCTCCGCTTCCAGCCTGGCCTCTTTTTCACTGGCGCAGACCACCAGCTTGGAGCCGGCGTTCGGAACGCCGGAAAGCCCGACCAGTTTCACCGGGGTGCTGGGGCCGGCGGACCTGATGCGTTCGCCGGAGACATTAAGCATGGTTTTCACTTTGCCGTAATGTTCGCCGCAGAGCACAACTTCGCCGACATTCAGCGTGCCTTTCTGGATCAGGACATTCGCGGTCGGTCCCAATCCCTGTTCCAGTTGCGATTCCAGAACCGTTCCCCTGGCTTTGCATTTCGAGCTGGCTTTCAGTTCCAGCAGTTCAGCTTCCAGCAGAATGCGTTCCAGCAGATCGTCAATGCCCTGGCCGGTTTTGGCCGACACTCTTACCACGCCGACGTCGCCGCCCCAGTCTTCGCTGGAGAGGCTGTTCTGCTGCATTTGAAGAATAATTTTATCCGGGTTAGCGCTCGGCAGATCAATTTTATTTATCGCCACGATGATCGGCACATCTGCCGCTCTGATCTGGTTCAAGGCCTCCACAGTCTGCGGCATAAATCCGTCTTCGGCGGAAACGACCAGGATTGCAATGTCGGTGACGTTGGCGCCGCGGGCCCGCATCTGGGTGAAGGCTTCATGGCCGGGAGTATCAATGAAAGTGATTTTTTTGCCTTTGAATTCAACTACTGACGCCCCGATGTGCTGGGTAATTTTACCGGCTTCATCGTCAACCACACTGGTGTGCCGGATTTTGTCCTGCAGCGAAGTCTTGCCGTGGTCCACATGGCCCAGGAAAGTGACGACCGGCGGTCTATCCTCCATGTCTTCCGGATTTTCCTGCTCTTCCTGCTCAAATTTTGATTCAGCTTCTTCTTCGCCCTCCGGATGCCCGGTGTGTTCTTTTTCACGGTGGTCAATGACCAGTTCGAAGCCGTATTTAGTGCACAGTTTACCGGCAATTTCTTCGGTAATGGACTGATTGATGCTGGCGAATTCGCCGAGTTTCATCAAGTCGCTGATGACTTCGTTGGGTTTCTTCCCCACGGCTTCAGCCAGATGTTTCACAATCACCGGCGTTTTTAAATGCAGTTCCGGAGTCGCCGGCTTTTCGGGCACATCGCTATGGAGCAGCGCTTTCTTTTTATCTTTGACGGCTTTAACGACTTTGACGCCTGCCGGAGCTTCTTCCTCGGTTACGGGCGGCACGCCGAAAACACTATCCAGATGTTCTTCGATAAGAGTTACCATATCGGCGGGAATGATACTGGCGGCTCCTTCGAGTTCAATCCCTTCAGACAGAAGCTCTTCCAGGATTACCTTGGGAGATACTCCATATTTTTCAGCCAGACTTTTAACTTTGATTTTTTTCACGCCGTTATCCTTCCAATGCAAATTTGTTTGGAATCTCAG
>CAIJKT010001056.1 GCA_903821255.1 uncultured Lentisphaeria bacterium
GCGCACCTAACTAGCTTAGCTATAAATAATGAAAGTCAACCCATTAAAAAGATTGTCTTTAAAATTCACCGAAAGTTAACTAATTCATAGAAAGGAGAATTAATCATGAAAAGAAGTAGAAGAATGCTAAACAAAGAAGTACAGAGGGTAAACCACATGCAAGACTCAGTAGATAAAGCAATGCCCGCAAGCCACAACCAGTTTATTATAAGGAACTTCACACTTATAGAGCTCCTCATTGTGATTGCAATCATAGCAATTTTGGCCGGCATGTTGTTACCCGCCTTAAACAAGGCTAGAAATGTTGCGCGAAGAACTCAATGTCTATCAAACCAGAAACAATGTGGTCAAAGCTTTATGCTTTATAACGGTGATTTTCAAAATATTTTGCCGATTTTAACAACTGGTACTTTTTTCTCTTGGGCTGAAATACTCAACGGAACATACACTAATAATGCTACTCCAAAAGGATATTTGCCCAACCTGAATGTCGCTACCTGTCCGGCATTTCCTCCCAATAAATATGTTCTTAGAAATTTTATTTACGGAATGAGTGATGCGGCAGGAGATTATCTGCCGGGTACTTTTGAGAGTAAATCCGGCATGTCGGTGATTCTCATTTCTAAAATCAAGTCGGCTTCTACTTTTTTCTTCCTGGCCGAGCCTACTAACTACTATGCCGCAGCACCAGCAGGAACTCCGCCCGATACTGTTGGTTTTGTTAATATCCATGTGTTGGGGGTAACGATTCCTATCACGTCTTCCCGGTATCCAGCCCACTTCCGCCATCTAGACACGGCTAATTTTGTCTTTGTCGATGGACATGCCAGTTATATGACTATCCCAAAGTATGTCGAAGCCGCCCGCTTACGAGCATCTGGGACTGCGGCTACCAACATTTGGGCTCGTGATGCCAAAGGAACACTGCTTTCCTATAAATACCAATAAGTTTCTGAAGGAGAAGATTTATGAAAGAGTTTAATACTAAAATTCGCCACGCACTAGCCGGACCAGTCGCATCAATACCTACCCCATTTTTGAGTGATGGTGAAATAGACTATCCAACTATTGGCAAAATGATTGATTTTCAAATTGCCAATAAACTCAAGATGATTTTTCTTACCCCCGGCAATAGCCATTATAACTGTATGAGCGAGACAGAAATGTATGAAATGTGTCGCTTTGTGACCAAATATACCAATAAACGAGTTCCTGTTTGTGCCTGCAACTTCTCCCAGGGAATACGACAAACGCTGGATTTTGCAAAATTCGCCGTGGAGTGCGGGACCGATTTAATCCTTCCGTTCCCCCCGAATTGGGCGAATAGTATGACCGCAGATACCCTTACTGATTACTATGTCGAGGTGGCGGAAATTATTCCAATTATGCTTATCTTTTCGCCTCTTGGCGGAACTGAACTCGGCATTACTAGTATGGAGAAAGCTCTCGACCGCACAGACAATATTGTCGCAATTAAAGACGACTCATGTACTGCAATTTCTCGCAAGATGACCATCGCCTGCCGGGAACGTTCCGCCATTTTCGCAGGTGGTCAAAAACAGCATTACTTAAATATCCGCCCGTATGGCGCTGATGGTTACCTATCGACAATTGCCATGTTTAAACCAGAAATCGCCTGGGATTTTTGGAATGCCATAACGTTGGGAGAAGACAAAATTGCCATGAATATCGTTGAAAAAATAGATATGCCAATGTTTGAGCTCCTGATTGGGCTGCCGGGTTCCTTTGATGCAGGAATTCATGCGATTATGGAAATGTATGGTTTCGGTAGTCGTACACGACGCGCGCCCTATTATAACTTAAGCGATCAAGAATTTGAAAAATTACAAGATTCTATCCATAAACTAGAACTGATTTGATCATATCCGGCAATGAAAAACAGAGTACATTTGTGTGACATATAAATTGAAAAACACATGCATAAAATAGATGATATTATGAAAAACTTATTGATTATGATTTTGCTTTGTTGTTATTTCGGAGTCTCTCTAAGCAATGCAGAAGATACCCATGTTCTGCTAGATAGACTGGCTTGATTACATTAATTAATAAAATAATGAACATGCAGATCTGAGCATATTGTTAAGTCAGGATGGACTCAATGCCTCGGAGCACAAAAAACGTTTAAAGCATATCATCATCAAACAATTGGAGATAAAACCAATGAAACTAAGGAATAATGTGAAAACAGAAAAATTAAGTGGAGTCTGGTCTGCGGCACCTACGCCTTTGACCGGGGATTTAAGAATTGATGAAGCCTCCATTGAACGGCTGGCGGCTCATCAGAAGAAGCTCAATTTAAATGGCGTCTTTATTGCCGGTACTTGCGGCGAAGGCCCCTGGTTGAGCGATGCTATGCGGATGGAATTAGCCAAGGCAAGCGTAAAATACAATCAAGGTAAAATGCTTTTAGCCATGCAGGTGACTGATAACTCGGCGTTGCGGATCATTGATAACATAAAACGCATCGCCGATACCGGGGTTGATATTGCGGTGATTGCGCCGCCGTTTTTCCAAATCAATGCGTCACAGGATTATCTGAAAAAACTCTATCTGGAAGTGATTGAAGCCAGTCCGCTGCCAATAGGGATTTACCATATGGGCAAGAATTCCAAGACACTCATCGAAGTCAAGACGATGACAGAAATTATCAGCCACCCAAAAGTGAAAATTATCAAAGACAGCTCGGCCGACCCGGCAACGATGGGTGCTATCGTACAAGCGCGTAATCAGCGCAAACGCGAATTGTTTGCCCTGAACGGCAATGAATTTGATTGTGTTACTTACGCCCAGGCCGGATATGACGGGGCATTGCTCGGCGGCGCCTGTTTCAACGGCTTAATGGCTAACGAGATTCTCCGTCTGGCAAAACTTGGTCAGATCGACGATGCCAAATCATTGCAACTCCGGATGAATGAACTCATGTTTGACATTTTCGGGGGCAAGGATATTCACTGCTGGCTGGCCGGACAAAAACTGCTGATGGTTAAATTAGGCGTTTTCTCAACGAACAAAACAATTATTAATTACAGCGTTGACAGAGCTTGTGAGAAAGCGATTGATATGGCGATTGAGCGGGAAATGGCGTGGCTGTTGCCGGAGGCGTGTCATGCGTTATCGTGAAACCGGAGAATTACATTTAGATTTTCATGGGGCGACTAACACAACCATTAATTATATCGCCGGAAATTTCGGCGAAAAAGCCCTCCATGAAATATTCTTTGCCGTCGGGCAGAAGGTTTATAAATCCATTCATGAAAAGCTCAAGCAGGGCGATACCAGTGAGTTAGTCGAACACTGGCAATACTTCTTTACCCGCGAAAAAGGGGGTTTCCAAATTGAGGAAACCACCGAAGCAATCGTTCTGGAAGTAAATGAGTGTCCAGCTGTCCGGCAGCTTTTGAAATTAGGACTGATCCCGTCCCCGCTTTTCTGTACTCAAACCATTTTGATCAATGAAGCCTTATGTGAAGAGACTTCGTTTGAGCTAAAAACTGAAATTACGGGTTGCGGCAAATGCCGCCAGACCATTACTAGGCGAGGTGCCAAATGATTCCCAGCGATCATTTCGTGCGATTCTATAATGAAGTGTTTAAGTTCCTCGACAAACAGGGTGACGGTGCTCTGGAAAAGTATTACCTGGAAATCAGTCGCCACCAGGAACTGCATTGCCTTGAGTTATTTAAAACCAAAGGACTGCAAGGCATGTACGACTATTGGGAGCATATCCGCATCGAGGAAAACTGCGATCTGACCTTGGATTTGCAGCCGGACAGCCTGACGTTGACCATGAACAAATGCCCAAGCCTTACCAAAGCCATGGACAACGATGCCGGGCTTTGCCTGAAGTACTGCGATCACTGTCCGGGCTGGATTGTCCCACTGCTCAAAAAAGCTGGTTACGACTGCCGGTACGACATCATCGACCGCCAGGTACCCCGCTGTCAGATAAAAATTACCGACATATCAATAATGCCAATTCTGAAAACAAGAATCTTTAATTTGTCAAAATAGGGGTGGAAATGATTCGATTAACTATTAATGGTGTACCTGAATATCAGATATTATTGGCGAGAACAGCGCCAGCCGCCGAAATTGAGGCAGCAGGGGAATTGAAATATTATCTTGACCGTATGGTAGGACGAGATCGTCAACCCACTGAG
Organism: uncultured Lentisphaeria bacterium; assembly: GCA_903821255.1. The sequence goes on from CAIJKT010001056.1 coordinate 4,185, forward strand.
GGGTTCAAGATAATCCGGGAGGGATTGTCACTGCCTAAAGTGCCAGTTATTAGTATTGGTGCTACTAACCTGGCGAGGCACGAGCAAATTGAAGTAACCGGGAAGTCCAAAGAGAGTTGGCTTCGAACCAATGCCAGAGGCAATCTTTTCTTGTTAGGCGTTACCTCACGAGCCACATTGTATGCGGTTTGGCATTTCTTGGAGGATGAGTTGGGGGTGCGTTGGTGGACACCCTTTGTCGATAGCGTACCGGAATATAAAGATTTGGATGTAGATTCAAATGAACGCTCTGGCACCCCGGCTTTTGTTACTCGCACTCTCACCAGTTTTTACCACGTTGATCGTCGGGTAAGACAGATGGATTTAGGCCGTTTTTATGCCCGCAATCGAGTCAATGGATTTTTATTCAACCCGATTCCACCACACTTAGGCGGCTATAACTCTTATGGATTGCCCGATAATGTCCACACATTTTATCCTTATATCGACCCAAAAAAATATTTTAAGGAACACTCTAAATGGTTTGCTCTAGTAGATGGAAAGCGACTGGAAAAGGAAGGTCAACTAGATTTGATGAATCCAGAGTTACGCCAATTTTTCCTTGAGTTACTAAAAGAAAACATCCGAGCCTCCCACCAAGCCGATGTGGCGGTCAATCGAAATAAATCTATTTATTTTGACATTAGCGCAAACGATCATGCAGGCTTTGATGAAGGACCGCAGAGCGCAGAACTCGTAGCACGCGAAGGAGGCGAGGCTGGTCCATTACTTGATTTTCTTAACTATCTGTCCGATGGAATTAAGGATGAATTCCCTGAAGTAGTTTTGACCACTTTGGCGTATAAAGAGACCCTGGAACCACCCCAAACTATCTGTGCCAGAGACAATATCATGATAAAATTTTGTGATATGCGAAGTTCTCTGGTGCACCCGATTGATCACCCGTTCAACCAGTTTATCCCCAATCTTATAGAGAAATGGTCTAAGCATGCAAGTCGTCTGGAAGTTTATTTTTACGCTTCGCACTTTGTTTATCCCAGAGCCTCTTTCCCTTTTCCAGTGCTAAAAAATATTGCGCAAGAGTTGATTTTGGGCACGTCCAAAGGGTTTGACTCGGTACAGGGGGAACTATGGGAGCCCATCGTGGGTGATTTGGTGGATATGAAGCGCTGGGTGCTTTTTAAACTTATGGAAAATCCACATCAGGA
>CAIJKT010001057.1 GCA_903821255.1 uncultured Lentisphaeria bacterium
ATCCTAAGTAAGCGGGCAGTGCTATAATTTTCAGAGAATCGCCTTCAATGGAGCCACGGATTTTATCAGTTACATCAACCCAAGTTTTGCCTACTCCATACTGCGCTTTAACAACGGTGAAACGGACAATATTCTTCGCTTTTTCAGCGGCGGCATCCAAGGAAGCCTTATTGACAGTCAAAGTCTCACCATCCTGGACGCTGAAAGTCAACTCCTTGCCATTATATGTGACAACGACTTTGAGTTGCTTGAGCACTCCTCCGGCGGGATCGTCGCATCCTAAGTAAGCGGGCAGTGCTATAATTTTCAGAGAATCGCCTTCAATGGAGCCACGGACTTTATCAGTTACATCAACCCAAGTTTTGCCTACTCCATACTGCGCTTTAACAACGGTGAAGATTTGAGTATTATCGTCGGCTATGCTGCTAGCAGCCATGAAAAGCATTGAAATGCCGAAGATGGCAAATAGAAGAGATTTCATTGTTTTTTTCCTTTTGTAAGTTATTTTTAACTAAATTATCCTGTTTTAAAATACAACTTATTTTCGGCGATTTGATTCTCCGAATCCTAAATTTTACCTAAATCTCCTTTCTGCTTTTTGACCTCCTTTTTAAATTTATTTTATGGAGTGAACAGCCCCCATATTTACTATAGTTTTCAGGATCGCCTACCGCAATCGCGTCACTCCAATATCCTTCGCGTACTCGCAAAATGCAAGCTTTTTTTTCATCTAAAGTTTTCAGATACCAAGTTCTGAATGCTTTCTTTGATCCGATATCCAGGCATTGCAAAAGGCGTTTCATATTGACAATCAAGCAACGCTGCCGTTTTTCGAGCAGTTCGTGAATTGTGCAATGCTCCCATTCAACAGGATGTTCCACAGCTCCGGCACGGGCAACCACCCCGCACGGGCCGCACGGCTCAGAAACTCAGCTAGTAATCATGGGGCAGACCCCGCTCAGCTTGGCCAGCCGCATTCGCGCAACAGTTTTTCAAATTTCCGGCCATATTCGACATAGGTTTCAAATTTACGCTGCGCTTTGACCGCATCATCGTTCTGGTTATCGTGTTCATGAAAAATCATTGCCAGATGTGGCTCTATCGAGAATCCGCCATCATAGCCAGTAGCCAGTAAATCTTTGACGATCGGTCGCACATCTCCACAGCCATCGCCGGCAAATGTGAAGGTTGTCTGAACGTTGCCTTCGGCATTGACTAAGGAAGTGCCGTCCTTGATATGTACATACTCGATAAATTCACGCACCTGTTTGTAAAATTCCCAAGCCGACTGTAACGGATAAGGAGGCGTGCCCATGCGGCGGAAAGTGAAAACCGGGTTGCCGGTATCGAAGACCAGCCGGAAATTCGGCGATTTTACATTATCCAGCAGCCGCAATGTGTGGACATAGGACATACCGCCATAATTCATACAGTTTTCATGTCCGTAGATCACACCGGCATCTTCGCATATTTTGACCAGCTCATTGACTTTGCGGAATATTATCATTTCAAGCGCTGGCGAATCCGGTTGGACATCGGCTGGTACCTTAAAACTCATACCGCGGATCAGTTTTGTTCCAAGCTTAGCCATTCTGGGAAGCACCGTTAACAGTTCTTTCCGGCTGGCCTCGAAGTCTTCATTGCTACGCGGATCCCGACTCCAATTGGCCACGAAGCTTCCATAACAGTTGATCTTAATTCCCGCCTGATCAAGTTCTTCGGCAAACTCGTCGAATTCAGCATCTGTTAAAGTTCCGAGATTTTTTCCGCCAATCGCTCGGCTTTCGATGTATTTCCATTTCAGAAGTCTGGTGGCGGCAATCTGGGTTTCAATAGCGGCTCCGGCTTCATCGGCAAATCCGGTTAAAAACATTTTTACCTCAATATTGTTTAGTTAGTTAGTAAATGAATTATTGAAATCACTATTGCAATTCGTTGCTTGCGGGACGATTTTCTTCCGGTAGCGCGAGTTTGCGATCAAGCCTTCCAGGCGGGCCGCATATTCGGCTGAATCGATAGGCAAGGCGACATCTTTATCAGTCAATCCGGAAAGGAGCATTGCATTTCCCAGTTCCAAACCTCGAATGCCTTCCTCTAGTGGCGCAATTAGTTTTTCGCCGTGCAGAATGGCGTTGGCAAAGTTTTCGACAATGTCGCGATGCTGGTTCTGGTTGGTTGCCGCCGTCGGGATCTCCACTTGCCAGTAATCAGGAATGCTGAATTTAAGCGGGGTATTGCGGCAGAATTCGGAAGTTGGGATTTCGTTGCGTAAAAACTCAAGCTTCCCATGCTCAAATACCAGCCTTCCGCGTTCGGCCGTGATCTCCAGCCGGTTGGTTCCAGGAGCCTCTCCGGTCGAGGCAATGAAATTACCAGTGGCTCCGTTGGCATATTCCAAATAGGCATTTACCTCATCTTCCACCTCAATATCGTGGTATTTGCCGAATTTCGCGGCAGCACGTACTTTTTCCGGCATCCCAAAGAACCACTGCATCAGGTCTAACTGATGCGGACATTGGTTCAGAAGTACGCCGCCGCCTTCACCGCGCCAACTTGCCCGCCAATCACCGGAGTCGTAATAAAGCTGTGTCCTGAACCAGTCAGTAATAATCCAGTTGATCCGGCGGATATCTCCCAACTCGCCGGTATCTATTAACTGTTTGATTTTGCGGTGAGCCGGAATGGTTCGCTGATTGAACATGGCGCACTTGACCAGATCGGGAAATTCCGCAGCCGCATTGATGAGCCGCTCCGCTTCTTGTTTATGAACGGCAATCGGCTTTTCGACGATGATGTGCTTACCGTGTTTCATTGCAGCAATCGCCATATCGGGGTGGTCATAATGCGGTACGGCAATAAGTACTGCATCAATCGGCGCTTGGGCCAGGAACTGCTCATAATCCGTGAAACGCGCGATCTGGCCTGCATTCGGCGATTGGATCCGGGCAAACGCTTCCGCATCCATGTCACAAACCGCTTCAAGCTGGCAGTTGTTCAACGCACTTATATTTTTTACATGGACTGCGCCCATATTACCGATGCCGACAACCCCGATTTTTAATTTTTTCATAGTGATAGGCCTCCTGTTTTTCGAATAATATGATCATGACTTATGATAATTAAGGATAATATGCAGGAGTGAATACTGCAAGAGAAAAATGATCTAAATAAAGTTAAAAAGTTGTATTATTGAATTATAAAATATATTATTTTACGCATTATTAATCATAGATAATTAAATTTTACGCTTGATAAAGTTGTATTGTTGTATTATTTTTATAAGCAGAGGAAAAAGATGTTGAAAAAAAGTACTTTGATCGAAACTCATCTATTGCAGGAGATTACTGCGGGAAGCCTAAAACTTGGCGACCGGATTCACTCACGTCACCATCTTGCCCGCAATTTTGATTGCTCGCGGTCAACCGTCGAACAGGCGATCCGTTCTTTAACTGAAGCAGGATTTGTATCCAGCAGTCGCGGGAGCGGTACTTTTGTATGTGCAAATACTGCGGAACGGCGGATTGAGAGAATCTTTGTGGTTGGCGGCGGCATGGATGCCGGGCGGACCCTAAGCGAGCTATTGTTCCCGAAAGATGAACTGAGTTTGCCGTTAACAGGGGTGGATGAAAAAGAGAGCGCTTTTCAGGTTGACCGGCTGGCGGCCCCCGGCAGTGCAGTAATATGGCTCATGCCCAGCGAAGAGTCGTTAGCCCTGATGGCGCATCTTGAACGCAAGAAGATTCCGCAGTTGCTGGTCAATCGGCAATACCGAAAGTATGACTGTGTGTACACGGCTCCGGAACCTAGTATTCGGGAAGGCTTGTCCTGGCTGATGATTGAAGCAGGACGCAATCTGGCGTTTGTTTCATGTGAGCCCAGTGTTGACCGTCCATATCTTGCCAACCGGATGCTGGCATTTTTCCGGCTTGCTCTGGAATTGGGTGCGCATCTGAAAACGGAATCGACCTTCATCCACCGATTTGACGATATTCCACGCGATGTTTCGGAGTGTACTGCGAGACTTTTTGCTGATCCTGGACATCCTAAAGGAATTTTTATAATGAATGAGGAACTGGCGCTGCCGTTTGTCTCATGTGCGCAAAGTATGGGTTTGCGGCCAGTCCGGGATTTCTTTCTTCTGACATTTGACCTGATCCCGGGACTGACCGGTCATCCGGGAATTGGCA
>CAIJKT010001058.1 GCA_903821255.1 uncultured Lentisphaeria bacterium
AACCACAGAGACACAAAGACACAGAGAAAACCTTTTTTCTGTTAGAAACCAAATCCATTCACCCGCGAAATCAGTGAAGGAACAATGGCAAGTTTTACTTTTCTTTGTGCCTTTGTGCGAGATAATTCCCATCTCAACAAATCAGAATTACGCATAGGGCAATGACCATAATAGATTTAAGAGCATAACAGCCCCAAAACAGGCGCGATAGCGGTATTTTTTTACCTTGAATATTGGATATTCCTTGTTGGATATTGGATATTCGTTTTTAATTTATAAATTCTAGTTAAGACCCCAGAATAAAAAAGGTTTTCTCTGTGTCTTTGTGTCTCTGTGGTTAACTATTTTACGAAACGGTCTTTGGAAATGCTCTTGATCCTGTCGCGCAAGTCGGCGGCGCGCTCAAATTCCAGCGCACCGGCGGCATCCAGCATTTCCTGCTCCAGTTCACGGACCAGTTCCTGGAATTCATCGGCAGTCAGGTCTTTGCCGCCGGCATACCCGGCAGGCGTTTCGCGGACTCCGAAAACTTTTTCCGCGGCATCCTCGTAAGAATGTGTTTTGTCTTTGCCGTCACCGGCGCTGACGGCATCCATAATTGTAATACGGTTGGTATTGACAATCGTCGTCGGGGTCACATTGTGCTCGATATTGTATTGCTGCTGCTTCTTTCTGCGCGAGTCGCTGGTCCTTATCAGCGCCTGAATGCTGTTCGTGATTCTATCGGCATACAGGATAACCCTGCCCCGGGAATTTCTCGCGGCACGGCCGGCCACCTGAATCAGTGACCTTTCCGAACGCAGGAAGCCCTCTTTATCGGCATCCAGGATGGCCACCAGCGCCACTTCCGGGAGGTCGATCCCTTCCCGCAGCAGATTGATCCCGATCAGACAGTCGAAGTCGCCGTTGCGCAATTTTGCAAGCACCCGGACGCGCTCAAGCGCATCCAGTTCCGAATGCAGATAACTGGTTTTCAAACCAAGGTTGTTCAGATAATCCGCCAGCCTTTCCGCGTTTTTCTTTGTCATCGTCGTCACCAGCACGCGTTCACCGCGTTCCGCCGAAGAGCGTATTTCCGCCATGACATCGTCAATCTGCCCTTCCAGCGGACGAATCTCAACCATCGGATCAAGCAGCCCGGTCGGACGGATGATCTGCTCCACCGGCTCGGTACAGTGTTCCATTTCATAATTGCCCGGCGTGGCGGATACAAAGACAAGATCGCCGTGCAGATTTTCAAACTCGGCAAATGTCAACGGGCGGTTATCCAGCGCGGAAGGCAGTCTGAAACCATAGTCAACCAATGTCTGCTTACGGCTGCGGTCCGCTTTGTACATTGCGCCCAGTTGCGGAATTGTCACATGGGATTCGTCGATCACCGTAATGAAATCCTTCGGGAAAAAATCGAACAGGCAGTACGGGCGGCTGCCCGGCAGACGTTCGGAGAAATACATCGAATAGTTTTCAATCCCGCTGCAGTAGCCGATTTCCCGGATCATTTCCAGATCATAAGTAACCCGCTGATAAATCCGCTGCGCCTCGATCAGACGCCCCTCGCCTTCAAACCAGGCGACCCGTTCTTTCATTTCCCTGCGAATCTGCTGGATGGAGGTTTCCACCCGGTCGGGCGGCATGACAAAATGCTTGCATGGGAACAGCAATGCTTTTTCAACGCGGCTTTTCAATTTTCCAGTAATGCATTCATGCCTGGAAACATTTTCGATCTCATCGCCCCAGAACGTAATCCGGAC
>CAIJKT010001059.1 GCA_903821255.1 uncultured Lentisphaeria bacterium
AAGCCGGTTTCTGCGTTTGACGATAATTTTTCTAATTTGGAATATTTAACCATTGAATTTCTCCAAAGGCTGGATAATTTGTGGGCACAAGCGATTGAGCTAACCGAAAAGAACACTTCTGACCCCCGTTTGATTATTCGTATCAAGCAAGCGAGGATGTCCACCGACTGGGCGATAGTTTTCTTTACCAATTGGAATTTTTATGAAAAGTGGAGCAAAAAATATCCCGATAAGCCTTATCCCTTTAATCGAGATGCTATTGCCGAACGTTATATTGCCACTTGGCAAGAGGCGAATCGGTGGCAGATTGCACCAAGCTATATTCTGGAAGAGGATCAAAGAGCCATCAATGAAGTAATGCCGAGTGTCTGGAGAAAATTAGCAAAGTTATCTGTTCCTCAATTTTTGATGGGAAGAAAGATTTACAACTACACCGCAGATAGTTTTTTGTTGCCTAAAAGTAAAGTAACATTAATTCCAGACTCCACTTCGGACTCGGGGATGGCTGCGCAAATTACGTTTACATCGCTACCTGCTTTAACGTGGAATATTTTGGGTTTAAGCAATAAGCACACCCCCTCTGGAGTGGGTGAGAATTTGGATAATCTTTCAAGTAAGGACTACGAGTGGAAGAAATTGGGGGTTTGCTCCACGGTAGAGAGGGCGCTTTTGCGCGCCTTTCCCGATGATTTAGTGTTAGTGATGTTAAATAATCATCCATTATTTGATGCTCAGCGCCCAGATAAAGAGTTTGAGTTGTATTTGCACTTAAAACTAGAATCCAAAAAAGAAAAGGAGGTAATAATTTTAGTGGACAGGATAGTTGTCTCTCCAGTTGACAAATGAAATTAAAACAAGATATTAACTTTATATAACTGAATTATTGCAGAACCACAGGAATAGGGCATATGCTGAAGAAATTACTTGTATGTTACTGTATCAAAAAAGCTGAGAATATGATTACCAAAATCAACTCAGAAAAATAAAATGATAAACAATTGATTCAAGGAAGAAATAAAATGTTTATAGACAGCCATGCACACGCTTATCGTCGGCCGGTGCCGTTTGTGGTTCAATTTTGCACAGTAGAGGAATTAATTATTCGTTATGATCAGGCAGGGATAGAAAAAGGAGCGTTGCTTCCGATTGTCAGTCCGGAAATTTATCTGCCGCAGGCCAATGAGGATATACTTGATATGTGTGAAAAATACCCGGATCGTTTTTTCCCGTTCTGTAACATTGATCCGCGTGCATTGACCAATTCTTATGACGCTCCGCTGGACCGTTTGTTGCGGTATTATCGAGACAAAGGTTGTAAGGGCGTCGGGGAGGTTATGTTGAACCTTCCTATGATGCATCCTTTGGTACAAAACCTGTTCAAACACGCTGAGTCGGTCGGGTTGCCAGTCACCTGCGATGGTTCCGATCAGGTAGGCGGCGATTTCGGACTGTATGACGATCCTGGTCTGCCGCAGTTGGAGCATACGTTACAGCGATTCCCGAAGCTCACTATTATAGGGCACGGCCCGGTGTTCTGGGCAGAGATCGGGCGGATGGAGACGCCGGCCCAGCGCAAAACTGTATTTCGCCCGGACGGCGAACAGGTCGGTTGGAATCCGCCGGGCGGCCCCATCAAAGAAGAAGGGGTGATCCCCAAACTTCTCCGTCGATATCCCAATCTGTATGGCGAGTTGTCAGATGCCTGGCCAGCACTGGCACGCGACTTAGATTACGGACCGAAGTTCCTTGTGGAGTTTCAGGACCGTCTGCTTTTCGGAACGGACATCTGCTGTGTGAACCATGAGTTCAAGACTATGGATATTCTGCTAGAATGGCGCGACTCAAAGAAAATCAGCGAACAGGTCTTTAATAAGATTGCCCGCGAAAACGCGATCAAGCTTTTTAAACTATAAGAAAAGTCTTTTCAAGGGTAAAGAAGATGAAATCATCAAACAGAACTCGCTATC
>CAIJKT010001060.1 GCA_903821255.1 uncultured Lentisphaeria bacterium
AGATCGAAATTGTCGATATGCGAAAAGAGCCCGGGCACACCCGCGATTTCATCCGTCCGGAAACAGGAATGGTCTGCTTCTCAATCAACTGGGATCGAGATCAGGATTTTTTATGCGAGGAAATCCGTTCGGTACCGGATGGAATCTTTGTTCTGCTGGGGGGACGGCATGCCTCTGAAAATCCAGAACACTGGCTGGCTGATTTCCCCAATGTGAACGCAGTTGTCAGAGGGGATGGCGAAGAAACAGTTGAAGCGATCTGCCGGGGAGTCCCGTTTAAAGATATATTCGGACTTAGTTTCAGGTCAGGGCATAAAATAGTCCACAATAAAAACCGCACTCCCGGTCCAATTCAGGATAATGTATTTCCTGACCGGAGCCTTAGAAAATACAAATATGAAATGGCATTTGGCGGGGCTAACACCGGACTTGAAGTAGATATGATTGCCGCTTCAAGGGGCTGTCCGTTCAATTGCAAATTCTGTTCTTTCAGCCGCAATCCATGGGGAACAAAAAGGACCTGGACAGCGCGTTCAGCGGAATCTGTAGTGGATGAAATTGAACAGACCCGCGGGCGGCTGATCGGCTTTACCGACGACATATTTACATTTGACATGGACAGGGTTGAGAAAATATGTGATCTGATAATAGCCAGGGGAATCCGTAAAAAGTATTTTATAAATGCCAGACTGGAGATTGCCAAAAGACCGGATGTCATGCGAAAAATGGAAAAGGCTGGCTTTGTGCTGCTGATGCTGGGTATCGAATCCGCCCATGACAAAACTCTAAAGTCAATGGGTAAAGGGTTCAACATCGCCAAGATAAGAGAATATTTTGCGATATTGTCTAAGACAAACATGATTTTACACGGCTATTTCATTCTGGGCAATATCGGAGAATCCCGCAAAGACATGGAGCGCATTCTTCCGTTTGCAAAAGAACTTGGATTGGATACGATTGCTCTTTCCACTTTAAGGGTTGCCCCATATTCAGGCCTTGAAGAACTGGTCAAGGCAAATCCGGGCTATCACGTAGCGCCTGACGGGAAAGTATTCTCCGAGGAATGTTCCGTTCAATATCTCCGGACTTTCAGGCATCTAACATACCAGGGATTCTATAATCTGTTCCAGATGCTCCGCATTTTCTATAAAAGTGTTCGATTGGGCGCATTTACTTTTGTTCCGTCAGTCATATACCGGCTTCCGGAATTTCTCGTAAATATAATCAGGCATCGGCGAAGAAGGGCAAAGCGGCGGGCGGAGAAAAGAGCGAAACAGGCAACGCTCCGATAGAAAGGAGCACTCAGTCAGATGTCCGGTCCACATGTATTGAGCTACAGTTTAGCATTTTTATTTGATCACATTACCGGTTGAATTCAATGCCAGCAAACGGGCACTCAGCCTCCTTGACTCCTGTAACATTCTGGAGAAAGATGAACTGGAACCTGCAAGAGAAGTACTCAATGCCGCGGCGATGACGTATGTTGCGTCCGCCGCTGTGGCTCAGTTGCTCAGTTTGATTTTATCTCTTACCGGACGACGCAACGAGGAATAAATCATTAAACATTACTTTAGCAGTTGCGCCAGTAAATTTAATTCAATAAGCACAAGATAACGCTATGTTATTAGGATGAAGGATAATTACTCTGAGTGGTGTGACATTTTCTTGCCGAGATGCATCAAAAATAATGCTAGTGAAAGAATCGCCACAGATGCTGCGAAATACAGCATCTGTGTAATATTTTCCATTTTCATTACCAGTATGAATTGAAAGAATTTGACGACGAGGGCCATAATAATAACCTGTCCGATTTTATCTTTCAAGATATCCAGCGATCCAATATCAAGAATATTTGAAGACTCAGTATTGTCCGCCGTATCAATGTGACTGATGAAAAGTTCGTATAGACCAAAGCTGAAAATTAGCGAAACAACTGCAATGAGGAAGATGTCGATACTGCCGACAATAGTTCCCAGTACCGCACCATGCAGATCCATTGCCGGTCCTTGTCCGCGGCAGGCATTCACCATATCAATAATCAGTTTAATGACGTCAAATGTGCCGATCACGAAAAGAATCAGGGACGCAAGCAGGCTGGAGATCACAGCAAACAAAACAAGAAACCGGCTTGACCAGAGAAAGTTTTCAAAGATCGTTTCGATCATCCAAGTTTTGCGACGGTCATTTTCCAGAAAATGTTCTTTAGTTTTTTGTGGTCGCTGCTCAGTCATGATGTCTCCTAGTTATTTATAAATATAATTAGTTAAACGCATTATAATACAAAAAATATTTGATTTCTATAATCATGTTAATGACAACAGGCACTGTCTTTAAGAGTTGATATTTCGATATCGGCAAGCTGTCCAAGCCGGACTGCGGTGTCTTGAAGCGGCTTGAGAGAGACGTCTTCACTGGAATAGCATTCGTAGTAACCGAACGGGTTGTCCAGATCCCGGATCAGCAGGAGAAGGAAAATCATCAGATAGGATATAACAGTTACGAAGAATAACGACTCGTAAAACGGCTCTATCTTTGCAAGTATGAGACCTATGCAAAGAAAGATAGTAATGAGATCGGCAAGTAAGTAACCCGAGGAAACGAAAGAAGTCTCACGGATCGTGTGAATGCGTATGATGGAACGACGGAGATTGCCCTGCTCCTGCTTCAATCGGGCTATTAGTGTAGCTTGAGTCCACTGTTCCAGCGTAGCAAACTGGGGCGTTAGATTATTCACTTGCTCCATCAATTCCACTGTGCGGTGTTTTTTATGAAACCAGCTTAGAATATCCCGACTCAATTGCGACAGCAGGATCAAACAATTGCTTATTTCGGCTTCTGGCTTTGCAAATCTGATGCCGGATACTTCTTGAGCCATATTCTCC
>CAIJKT010001061.1 GCA_903821255.1 uncultured Lentisphaeria bacterium
CGTAAGACGTATTGCGCGGCGGACGGCCGAACAGTTCCAGAAACGGAGAATCAATACTGCCGTCGGCAAGCGTGATCGCCCGATTTCCGTTCGGCAGGAATGTGTAGGGTTCAGGAATATTACTGCTATACGTTTCGGAAGTGCCGGTTATCTGACAAATAGCATCTATCAGCGGCTCGGCCTCAATCCGCCTGATCCGGTAATGTGAAAAACCGCTGTCGTCAGCCGCGTTAAAAGAATTGGTTTTAGCGGACAACTGGTAAGTGTTCGAGTTCAGAATCAGCCTGAATATGTGCTTAATATCATATTTATTTGTAACCAGCTCCTTCTCCAGATACGTCAGCAATTCAGGACTCCGGCAGGCCCCCGGTGCTGACATGTTATCAACGTCACTGATTCCGCGTCCTGCAAGCCGTCCCCAAACCCTGTTTACCGCATTCCTGGCAAACCATGGATAGTCCGGAGCGGTCCGCCATTCGGCGAACACGACTCTGGGATCTTTATCCGGCGGGATATCCATTTGTTTCCCGTTCAGCGGGGCCGGTTTAGCCGGCAGATTGGTTTTCTTGTCCAGCAGTTTCCCCTGTTCATTGAAATATACAATCTCCTCTTTCCACTCGTCAGTATTTTTATACCCTGTTTTGGCAAAGAAAGCGGCCATTCCCAGAATCTGCTCTTCCGTAAAATTATTGCTGTTCAGCCTGATTCCCATAAAAACCAGTGCGACATTTTCGGCAATCTGCCGCGGTCCGCGCTCTTGAAACGCCCGGTAGAAATTAACCGGCGGAACATGAAAATTGCTCCCGGAAGCGGTAAGCAACTGCCGGACAAACTGATCATAAGGTGTATTCATCAGCAGATTCTGGCGAACCCAGCGGTCATATCCCTGTGCCGCCTGAGGCCAGAGATTGCTGGGAAATTCCGCCTTGATGCGCAGCAGATCCCCCCATTTCAGTGCCTGGTAATCGGCAAATTCGCGCCGTTCAAGCAGCGCATCTATCAGTTTTACTCTTTTGCGGGGATTCTGATCGCCAAGAAACTGCCTTGTTTCCGCCGGCGTCGGCAGGGTGCCGATAGCATCCAGATATACTCGCCGTACAAAAATTTCATCGGTACAGGTTGCTGAAGGCGGAATGCCGTTTGCTTTCAGTTGAGCGATTACATAACTGTCAATCGGGTTGTTTATCTTAAAGCTTTCATAAGAAACGGCATCGGGAATTTTGGCGGGCAGATCATTGCCCTGCCCGTAGCCGCGACTCAGCATCGCGAAAAAAAGACATAACCAGACAACAGCTATCCGATAATTAATATTCATTTTAAAATCCAAATCCTAAAAATAAACCTTATTCAAAATAATCCTGTCTGAAGAAACTTGAAAGCCTGCAGACGATATTTTCTATGATTTCTTTGCGTTTTTCTTAATCATAATCAATTCACAACGGATTCCCTGCCCGTCCTTTGAAATACGGCGAGAATAGGGTATAATAAGTCCTGTGTTGCTTTACCTTTACGGAAGTGACGGGGCGACGCTTGGAAACATTTTAAATAAAATGCTTAATTTAAGGTCAGAAATACTGCGCAATGCAAGAAAAAAAACAGATTAATTCCGAACATCATTTATTAATCCGGCCAGTTAAAGAATTCCGACTGTCAGAATTCATGGAAATTTTCCGTTACCGGGAATTGCTTTATTTCCTGACCTGGCGCGATATCAAAGTAAAATACAAGCAGACCGTATTCGGCGTATTGTGGGTATTGATTCAGCCGCTGGCGCTGATGCTGCTGTTTACGGTGGTATTCGGAAAATTCGCAAGACTTGAACAGGATTTGAAAATTCCTTACGCATTATTTGCCTTTGCCGGGCTGCTTCCGTGGCAGTTATTTTCCAGGACGCTGACTGCCACAACCGGCAGCTTGCTCTCCAATGAAAATTTGATCTCAAAAATCTACTTCCCGCGTATGATTGTTCCTCTGGCGTCATGCCTCTCCGGGATTGTTGACTTTCTGATCGGCTTTGCCGGACTGGCGGCCATGATGATATTCTACCGTCAGATGCCGACGGCCAATATCGTATTTCTGCCGCTGTTCCTGATTCTGATGATGATGACCGCACTCGGCATCGGATTCTGGCTTTCCGCGCTGTACATCGAATACCGCGATGTCGGCTATATCGTGCCGTTCCTGGTCCAGTTCTGGATGTTCGCCACTCCGGTGGTCTATCCGGTGAACATCATTCCCAATGAATATCTGTGGATCGTGGCTCTGAATCCGATGACCGGCGTGATAGAAGGCATCCGCTGGTCACTGTTTGATTACGCCTACGCCCCCGGCAAGCTGTTCTTCCTGTCGCTGGGTATTTCCGTTTTTACTTTCATCTCCGGCGCCATCTGGTTCCACTGCCGTGAAAAAGTCTTCGCGGACTATATAGGAAAATAAATATGTCTGATATTGCCATCAAAGTACGCGGGCTTGGTAAAAAATACCATATCGGTGAAAAGCTTCCCCAGCGCAGCCTGGTCGAATCCATTAAGACCGCAGTCCGGTTCCCATGGAAAATGACTCAAAGTATGCTCACCGGAAAAGCCCTCGACCAGCGCGAAGAGTTCTGGGCGCTCAAAGATGTCTCCTTTGACGTCAAAGAAGGTGAAGTCCTTGGCATTATCGGCCGCAACGGCGCCGGCAAAAGCACTCTGCTGAAAGTCCTCAGCCGCATCACCACCCCGACCGAAGGCGAAGTCGAACTGTTCGGGCGCGTCGGCTGCCTGCTCGAAGTCGGCACCGGTTTCCATCCCGAACTGACCGGACGTGAAAATATCTTCCTGAACGGCTCTCTGCTGGGCATGACCAATGTTGAAATCAAAAAGCGCTTTGACGAAATTATTGATTTCTCCGGCGTTGAACGGTTCCTCGACACTCCGGTGAAATTCTATTCCAGCGGCATGTACACCCGGCTGGCCTTCTCCGTGGCCGCGCATCTCAACCCGGAAATCCTGATCGTGGATGAAGTCCTTGCCGTCGGGGACGCCGAATTCCAGAAAAAGTGCCTGGGCAAGATGGAGAATATCGCCAAAGAAGGAAGAACCGTGATTTTTGTCAGTCACAATATGATCGCGGTTAAACTTTTGTGCTCCCGCGGCGTTTTACTTGAATCGGGAACCGTAAAGGCGGATGGTGAAATTTCCAAAGTCGTGGATACTTATTTAAATTCCGGCAAAAGTCAAGTTGGAGAAATTGTCTGGGCTCATCCGGAATCCGCGCCTGGAGATTCAAGGGTCAGACTAAAGTCTGTCCGCATCGTCAGCGACGGTAAAGTTACCGGCGACGTAGATATTGACAAAGCTTTTCAGATTGAAGCGGATTATTCGAATCTTGAGCCAAACGGGCGACGCCTGATATCTTTTCATATAGTCAATGCCATGGGCATTACCGTCTTTACCTCGTCCAATATGCCATCCATGTGCATGACTCCGGATCCATGGAATACCCGCCGTTATCCCTGCGGGGAATTTCGTACATCCTGTACGATACCTGGACTTTTATTAAATGATGGATTGCACAGTGTTTCAATCTATATAAATGTCACTGGTGCAACCGATAATATCCTTTTTATCAGAGATGTCCTGACATTTAATGTGAATGATACCGGTTTAATGAGACAGGAACATACCACCGGCCCCTGGCTGGGCGCGGTAAGACCCCGTCTGGACTGGAAGACCATTCAAATAAATTGACTCAACCTGATATTATGCTTAAATTATCTATAATAATTCCGACCTATAACAGTGGTGAATTCCTTGAACAGGCGCTTCTGTCGATATTTAATCAGACCTATAAAAACTTTGAGCTTATAATAGTTGACGGGAAGTCCACTGATAATACTGTCGATATTATAAAAAAATATAATTCCAGCATTCATTCATGGATAAGTGAAAAGGATTCAAGTCCCGCCGATGGCACAAATAAAGCACTAAAATATGTTACCGGCGATATAAT
Organism: uncultured Lentisphaeria bacterium; assembly: GCA_903821255.1. The sequence goes on from CAIJKT010001061.1 coordinate 3,994, forward strand.
AACTTTCTTCGGGGCAGATGATTATTATATTGACAACACCGCTTTGGAGCAAATGGCAAATGAGTTCGCTGGAAATCCGCATATTGACTTGCTCTTCTCCAACATTAATGTCATTGACCGGAGAACTGAGGAATTCATTTCATCATCCACCAACGACGATAAATTATTTTTCTCTCTGAATAAACACGATGCTTCAATTCTCAGGCACATCAAACTGGGCTATTTGACCGGTTTAGTCTTTGCCGGCATGAGCATCAGGACTGCTGCGATGTCAGACTTTCAGTTTGACATTTCAAATGTCGTTCCGGATTATGAATTTATTTTGTATATGTGGCGGAAGGGATGTCACTTCCACTACATTGATCATCCGCTGCTGAATGTCAGGCAGGGCGGCGTCAGCCAGACGGCAAAAACGCGATTAGTCCTGCGAGACCGGTTCCTGGTCAATAAGAAGTTTTTCGGTCTTTTAACCGCGATAAAATTATATCCATGGGGTTCGTCTCCATTTATACAATATTGCCGAATTCACGGTTTTACATTTATGCGATATTTGCACAATCACGGGTTTCGCCCATTATTGTGGGCTCGAACAGTAATATCCTGCATGTCGTCCAGGCGGAAATCATGAGCGGCAGTACAGCTCGTTTTGAGGAATGAAGCAATGAAAATTCTATTTGTCATACATGAGGCCGACTGGACTGGAGCGCCGCTTTTTATACTGGGGTTGCTTGAATGGCTTAAACGTGAGCATAAGAATATTGAATTTGACGTCCTTTTATTAAGCCGTACCAAACCGGACATCGAATTCTCTCATATCAGTAAAGTGTATTACTGGAATTACAACCCGGCCAATACTTGCACAAAGATACTCAATAAACTATATCCCGAATTTCATTCGAAATTAATCATGTCCGCACTGAAGCGGAATAATTATGATTTATGTTATGTCAATTCAGCAGCATCCTGCCGAGTAATGAAGTCGCTTGCATCGATGTTGGCCTGTCCCTTTTTGCTGCATGTGCATGAGCTGGAATCCGGAATTAGAAATTCCGGCAGCGCTGAATCATTCGAGGCCTGTGTGCCATTTGCAAAACACTTTATTGGCGTATCAAATGCCGTAAAACATAATTTAATGGAACGTTATCGCATTCCTGAAGACAAGATTTCGGTTATACCGCCTGTCAGCCGCCGGCTAGCGAATAATATCACGGAGAGAATCGATCTGAAAAAGATGCCGGGGTTGCCTGCCGATGCGTTTATTGCGGGCATATGCGGCACTCTGAGCTGGCATAAAGGCATGGATTTACTGGTCCCGCTGCTTAGAAAAATATCAGAAAATAGTGGTAACGGCAAAATATTTTTTGTCTGGGTAGGCGAAACGTGCCCCCAATATCAGAAAATACTCGAATATGACCTGGAAAGACTTGGCCTTGCGGATAAGGTGCGATTTGCGGGAAAAACCCCGAATGCATTAAGCTATATGGCTGAATTTGATATTTTACTGCTTCTTTCGCGTGAAGAGTCCTTTTCGCTTGTTGCCGCCGAAGCAAGCGCTCTTGGCAAAACTGTGCTTTGCTTCGAAAACGTTATTGGCTGGACTGAATACGCCAGCCCTGATGCTTACATTGCCGTGCCGTATCTGGATCTGGATAAAATGGCGAATACTATAATAGAACTCAGTCAAGGGAAGCGAATTCATTCAGGCAGTGATGCAAACAGCTCTAATTATGCCGCGGAAAAGGTTTTGCCTGAAATATTTGACCGGATTATGAATTGTGTTAAATAATGTCATGAGTCGTCTATGCATATCTTAAATAAGCACAGGAATAAATCAGTGAATAAGGATTCTCTGTGCTGTGTTTTTGTTAATCACAAAATTGATTTTTCTGATGTTGATTATTCAGGACTGCAAAGCCAGTTGAAGTTAGCGTCGGATTATCCTTTTGTTTTTATTCTGCCGGATAATATACGCAAAGAAGCTGTTGAAGAGTTTCTGGGGAAAGCCTCCTTGACGGACATTCAAAGGGAAAATATCTCTTACAAATTACTCCCTGCTCAATATTTCAAGTCAATTCAGGATTACAGTATATTGATGAGTTCTGAATTATTTTATTCACTTTTGAGCGATTACCAGTTTATTCTTACATTGCAGCCGGATGTATTTATCTGTGACGACAGTAAAGTAACTTCGTTAATCAATGATATGGAACAAGGCGGATATGATTATGCCGGCGCACCCTGGTTGTATGACTTGTCAACGACTGAAGGACTCGAAGAGTTAGATACCAGATCACAATACACATTCACAAAAAAGCTGGAATATCAATTCTTCCGAATATTCTTTAAACTTAATTTAATTTCAACCCCGAAACATATTGATTTAATATTTAATGCCGGTAACGGGGGGTGTTCGATTCGCAGAACAAAAACATTCCTGAAGTTGTCAAAACAACTGGGCAGCATAAAAGATGTAATCGGAGATGAGAAATGGAATTATCTTTTACAAAAGTACACTATGCCTCATTTTCTGGCTGAAGATATTTATTGGTCTCAAATCGCAGGTGGAAAATTAAAGCTGCTCAAGGTAATGCCGCCGAGCAAATCGCTCAAGTATTTCTGGGAGTCTGGAATTCCGCGAGTCAATTTGTATCTTTCGAGAAAAAAGATTCCTCTGGCGATACATGCCTGGTATAAATTTGCATTTAAAGAATTTGTCAGCAGCATTATAAAAAACAGATGAAGCTGATACACCATTATTTACAGGAAGTAATAAATGAAGATATTTATTGAAACCGAAACTCTGGCAGTTTATCCGGAGGGAATCCCGGTCTATATTTTGAATATCTTGAACCGTCTGAAAAGACAGTATCCGGATGAGCTGGATTTTTATACCCTGCTTGGCTGCTGGTACCGTAAATATAATTCCAGGCTGAAAACGGCCCTGGATCTGATAGAACCTGATACCTTGAAAATAAGCAGAAACTGGCTGCCGCGGCCTTCATTCAAATATCTTCCCGGCGACTTAAGCCGTTTTCTGATATATCCGGTAATTCCGGCGACTGACCTGTACCACGCCACCGCCAATGTGATCTCGCCGAATATGCCGAAAAACTATAATAAACTGGTGCTTTCTGTGATGGATATTGTTTTTCTCGAATGTGCCGGACGGGGATACAACAGGCCGGAGTGGGAAAGCTATATGAGTCGTAAATTATCGGAGAGCATGGAAAAAGTTGACGTGGTGATTACGATTAGTGAGTTTACTAAAAATGAGCTGTGCCGGTACTTCAAATTCCCTGAAGAGCGGATTATCGTTACACATCTGGCCAGCCAGTGGGGAAATATTGTCGAACAGGGCAATGATGCCGCGGATAAAGAATATCTTGCAGGCAGAGGTTTGGCTAAAGATAAATATTTCATTTCAGTGGGGACCATTTCGCCCAGGAAAAATTTTCAGACGTTGATGACGGTCTACCAGGAATTCAATAAAAAGAATCCCGGCAGCCGGCTGGTGATCGTGGGCAAAAATGGCTGGTGCTCGGAAAAAATAATGCGTCAGATTGAAGAATTAAAGGATATTGTGGTCTGGATACCGTCAGTCTCCGAAGACGAATTGAAGCTGCTTTATAGAAATGCCAGGGCTTTGTTTATGATTTCATATTACGAAGGATTCGGCCTGCCGCTGATTGAGGCAATGCAGTGCGGATGTCCGGTATGCTATGCTTCCGGCAGTTCGCTGGAAGAAGTTTCCGGCAGCGCCGGCTTAATGGTCAAACCTGATGACCGCGATGGCATATTATCCAATATGCAGTCACTATGGGATGATTCAGATTTATGTTATAAACTGCGGTGCAACGGATTGCGGCGGGCGGACGATTTCAGTTGGGAAAAGACTGCGGAAGGAACTTTTCAGGCGTATAAACTTGCAATGTCGCTCCGGCATTAGAGGCTGATGTGAATAAAACAGTTTTAATTATCTGCGATTTTTTCCCGTGTCCGGGCACGGACGGCCGCAGCGCTTATCTGCTGGACATTATCGACTATCTTGCGTTGAACAGTTTTGCCGTAAAACTCTGCGTCTTGTCCGATACTCCCAACGGAACTGTGCCATGGTATTTAGCGCCGGCAAAACTTGCAGACAAGGCCGATATCAGCATTATCGGCAACCAGCGTCTGGGTAAACGTTTTTTTATCCGTTTCAACTTGCGGAACTGGGTACTGGCTCTGCCGTGCATTATTTATCGCCGCCTGCCTTCGCTGCTTCATAATTTCATGGGGAAATTTGTTACCCGGCAAAGGGGAGAAGTCAGCCATTTCATGGTCAAGTCCGGCAGTGCGGCATTCGTGAATGATCTGTTAGAAAATGGACATCCGGACACCCTGATTTTCAACCATTCAAGACTGGCCGCTTTAAAAGAGCAACTCGAACTTCCGGAAAAAGCGTTGACCGGCGTGATCGCCCATGATGTAATGCACCGCAGGCATCAGTCATTTGCAGCATCCGGAATAGATGTCGACAGCCGGGAAGTGATGTCCATGGCTGAAGAAAAAGCGGCGCTGGCAAAATTCGATTTCATCATTGCGATTCAGGAAGATGACGCCGGTGTTTTTAAAGAAATGCTGCCGGAAAGCACGGTTATAACGGCACCGATGTCAACCAGTTTTCCGGCAGATGCCGTACATCCCGCAAAACGGATTGTCCCTGGACGCTGCCTGATAGTGGGCGGCTACGGCCAGCCCAATATCGACAGCTTCAACTGGTTTCTCCGCGACGTATGGCCAGGAGTATATTCCGGGAACCCAGCGGCATGTCTGCATGTCTGCGGGAATGTCTGCCGCGCGCTGCAGACGCCTGACGGCATGAATATTTCACTGCTGGGGCGAATTGAGGATTTAAGCAGGGAATATGAAGAAGCCGAATTATGCGTGATTCCCCTGCTGGCGGGATCCGGCCTTAAAATTAAATTAATCGAAGCGTTAAAATATAATTGCAGATGTGTTTCCACTTCATGGGGTGTTCAGGGAATTCGTACCCCTGAAAAATACGGCATTACAGTTGCCGATACGGCCGGAGCAATGGCCGATGCAATATTATCAGCTACCCGATCACATTCCGGCAATGACGGGCAAAGGTTTTTCGAAGATTTTTCTCCGGATAATTGTTACGGAGAACTTGTTGAATTGATGCAAAGAAGAATGTAAGTTCTCCTGAATTCAATTTGATGGAAAACGGTCCGAGGAGACTGCATTGAAATTTAGAATCACCCAGAGCAAAAAATGAGAATTGCGATTGAAGCGACATTGGCCCAGGGGAAAGCCACCGGATTCGGGCAGTATGTGATTAATCTGCTGCATAACTTTGCGGCAATGAAGACCGGTCACGAATTTCTGCTGTTTCACAGCACCCCGAAATGGACCGGACCAGATTTCGGGCCGGGTTTCAAACCGGTTTCCTATTTTTATGCCAAGCAGTCGCTGGGCATAATGTTCCGGCTGAACCGGGAGCTGGAACGGCAGCATGCGGATATTTTCCACGCGACCTGCACCACCGGCATGCCGCCGCGAATCAGCATTCCGGCGGTAAGCACGATTTGCGATATTTATCCGCTCCTGCATCCGGAAGGCTGCAGCTTTCTGCAAATGTTCTTTTTTAAATTTCTGCTCCGGTGGACGATAAAAAACTCCAATGCCTTTATTTGCATCTCTGAATTTACCGCATCCGAGCTGCGGAAGTATCTGGCAGTACCGGCAGATAAAATTACCGTAACGCTGCTGGCCCCGGCAAACAGCGGGCCTGTGACAAGCGAACTGCTGCCGGAAATGCGCGACGGAATCATCTGTGTCGGAGCTATAGAGCCAAGAAAGAACCAGTTGATGCTGCTGGCGGCTTACCGGCAGGCGCTGGCAATACAGCCGGCAATGCCTCCCCTCACCTTTATCGGGCCGGACCGCGGCGACGGGGCCAGGCTTGATTCTTATATAAAAACCTGGAAGCTAAGTGACAAAGTCCGGCATCTGGATTATGTTTCCGCGGAAGAACTTGAAAGACATTACCAGCATGCCGCCCTGTTTGTATTTCCAACCACCTACGAAGGGTTCGGCATTCCGCTGCTGGAGGCGGTCCGGTATGATCTGCCGGTGCTATGCTCCGATATTCCCGTCCTCCGCGAAATAGGCGATGATTATCCGGTTTTCCTGAACCCGGATGATGTCAATGACTGGAGCATGGCCATGATTGATTTCTTCTTCGGAGAATTAAAAAACTCCTTTAACTATAAATCCCCGGAAAGTATCCTGATGAAGTTCAGCTGGAGACGCTGCGCGGAGCAGACACTTGAAATCTACTCAAAATTATATAATGAAACAAATTAATTGTTTCCGTTAAATCCAAGAAAGGAAAGGAATATCATGAGCCGTACAAGTTTTATGTTGTCCACCGCTGCCGCAGCATTGAGCACGTTTTGCCAATTCAGCGCGCTTGCCGCCGACCCGGTCAAAGTTGATCCCGTAAAAATCCAGGTTGCAACCGATCACCGGGACGCACTGTATAAATGCGGCGAAAAAGTAATATTTCAGGGTACTGTTACTAAAGCCGATAAACCGTTGACCGCCGGCAAAGCGACTGTAAGACTCAGCAATGACGGCATGAAAACCATCTCCACGCAGGAAATTGATCTCGCCAAAAATAACCCGTTCAAAGTTGAAGGCACCATGACCGTGCCCGGTTTTCTGCAATGCGCGGTGGTACTGGACAAAGACAGAGGCTATGCCGGCGCCGGTTTTGATCCGGAGTAAATCCAGGCGGAGGCCAATCTGCCGGTAGACTTCATAAAATTCTGGGACGACGGAATCCAGGAACTCAATAAAATCCCCCCGGATGTAAAGCTGGAACCGCTTCCAAAA
>CAIJKT010001062.1 GCA_903821255.1 uncultured Lentisphaeria bacterium
GTCAACATGTCGGGATGCCTTAAATGCCTTAAAAAATCTCGGGGTTTGGGGCAGAGCCCCAAGTCTGGAATGACGGCACGATGCCAGTTAAAATGAACTCAAGTGTTCAGGTCTCCAAGTTGAGACGCTACCAAAATTTTAGATTGGCTGTCCTCGGGAGAAACACGATATTTCTTTTTTAAATCTCCATTGGGAAGTAAGTTGTCTTTATTTGCCAGCAAACGCTCAGATTCATCCGTGGTCAACCATGCAATTTTAAGCGGCGATTTAACCCTGTACAGCCGGTATGCAGTTTGTTTTCTGCTGATGCTCTCGAATATTAATTCCGGGTTATCTCTGTACTGCTTTTCCCATGCGGTGCCGAAACTGCCCGACACAGGTTCCACGCATAACAGATATAAATGCGGGTATTGGCTTTTAAGAACATCCGGATTTAAGCCGGCATTAAGTTGCGGGCACTGATATTCAGCATTGGCGAAGCGGCAGCCCAAATACTCGTTTTTTACGTTAATCACTTCGATATTATTATCGAAGTTCAAATGTCCGCCGGGATTGCCGAAAACGAGTAATGCAACATTCCTGCTAATATTGCTTTTTTGACAATCCAGTTTGATAACTTCGGCAATCTCATGGAGATAGTCCTTATTCTCCTGCGTGCGCATGGCTTTCGCGACACAGGCAATCAGTAATGCAGCGGTGAAAACTCGAGTAACCGCATTGGCATGTGAAATTTTGAATTTCTTAAGAATTCCCGGCAGCAGCATCAATACAAAAGCGCTAAGCACTATACCGGTAACCATGATCGGCATGGCATAGCGTCTGGTACTATCCACCACAGGGACACGCCAGAGTGAAGTGACTGTCAGAACAATAACAATAAAGAATAACGGATAATACCACTTTTCCTGCTTATATTTTCCTTTAAAGAACAGCAGAACTCCTGCCAGTGACATCAGTCCGAAAGGCAAAAAGTTTACCAGGAAATAAGCGTCAATAAATCTCATTTCAACCCGTTGCCGGTAAATAACCTGAAATAACCAATGACTCTCTGATTGGTGTCACGAATATAATTATTATCGGAATTAATAAGTGCTCCAATTAGCAGGCCGAACGAGACTATGTAGATAGCGAGACTGTAAAAACACATTCGGACACGCTGCCATTTGCATTGCATAAAAATAACGATGATGGCCAAAGGCAGGAATAAGCTGATTTCAATTCCTTCGTATCTGGTAAAAAAACCAAGCATAGTCAAACCGGCTAAAAGCAGTGGATAGAGAGGGTTCAAGCTCTGATTCTTAATAAATCTCACTGCAAGCCATAAGCCGGTCGTGAATATCAGGAGATAGAGCGGTTCACGCAGAATTTGACATGACATCCGGATCGAATACGGATTGAATACTGCCAGCATCATTCCGAGCAGCCCGGCGGTACTGCTGCTGAATACCTCATAACATAAAAGAAACATCATCAATAACCATAAGATGGAATAGGCTACATTGAGTGAGCGTAATGCAGTTTCCGGTTCAAGGCCGAATCGGGCGACATTCGCAGCCAGCATTGGCATAAGAGGACCAAAAGTATAATCTTTTTTCCGGGAATCATCATTTTTTATTATTCCTTCAACATTTTGAATATATAACTGTTCATCGCGTGGCGGGTGGTCGCGCATCATCCAATAACCGCAGCGTAATCCCAGCCCGATAATTAACAATACCAGGATTGCGAATAATACTTGTTTTTTAGACAATGAAAATTTACATTCCATGAAATGTAGAAGCGAAGCAAATGATTTTTTCATAACATCATTATAAAGGGATTTGTCCGATTGCACTAGTTACAGCAGCAATGTTTTCAGGTAGTCTGCATACGAACTTTTGCCGTATAGATCGGCTAATTTTTCCAGTTGCCGGCGGTCGATCCAGTTATTGCGCCATGCAATTTCTTCCGGACAGGAAATCTTTAAGCCTTGTCGCTTTTCTATGGTTGCAATGTACTGTGAAGCTTCCAGCAGAGAATCATGAGTGCCGGTATCAAGCCATGCCATGCCGCGGCTTAGAATTTTAACCGTCAATTTGCGCTGTTCCAGATAAATACGGTTGACATCAGTTATTTCCAGCTCACCCCGGGTGGAAGGTTTTATCTGTTTGGCAATATTTACGATATCATTGTCATAAAAATACAGCCCGGTTACAGCGTAGCGCGATTTGGGGTGTTGCGGCTTTTCCTCGATGCTGATGGCGTTGAAGGCTGAATCAAATTCCACGACTCCATAGCGCTCCGGATCGGCGACTTGGTAGGCAAAAACTGTTGCTCCTGTCGGCTGTATGTGGGCATCTTTCAGCAGTTCCGAGAAATTATAGCCGTAGAAGATATTATCGCCTAATACCATTGCGCAGCAGGAATTGCCTATAAATTTCTCTCCGATGATAAACGCCTGGGCCAGGCCGTCGGGGGAGGGTTGTATTGCGTATTGCAGATTCAGTCCCCATTGAGAGCCGTCTCCAAGCAGTTGCTCAAAGCGCGGCGTGTCCGCTGGTGTGGAGATGACCAGAATCTCATTGATGCCGGCCAGCATTAATGTACTCAGCGGATAAAAAATCATCGGTTTGTCATAGACCGGCAGCAGTTGTTTCGATACAACCCTGGTACTGGGATGAAGCCTGGTTCCGCTGCCCCCTGCCAAAATTATCCCTTTCCGTTTCATGATAACATCCTTAATGATTAGTTATATTAGAACTATTTAGTACTGCCAAGCCTTTGTCCGGAATATTTGCCTTCCCTGATCGGCTGCCACCACCATGCATTGTTCAAATACCATTCAATGGTTTTGCGAATCCCGGTATCAAAATTCTCCGCCGGCTGCCAGCCGAGCTGTTTTTTCAACTTGGAGGCATCAATTGCGTAGCGCTTATCATGTCCCGGCCGGTCCTGAACAAATTTAATCAAATTGCGGTATGAAGACAAACCGGAAGCCCGCCGTTCCGGGGCAAGTTCATCCAGTGTATCGCAGATGGAGTAAGTTACTTCCAGGTTTGTCCGTTCATTATTGCCTCCGACATTGTACGTTTCTCCGGGAACGCCTTTTTCCTGCACCAGGCGTAAAGCCTTGGCGTGATCTTCCACATACAGCCAGTCGCGTATATTGTCGCCGCGTCCATATACGGGCAGGGGGAGTCCGTGCAAAGCATTGAGAATCATCAGCGGGATAAGTTTTTCCGGAAAATGGCACGGGCCGTAATTGTTTGAGCAATTGGTGATCAGAACCGGCAGTCCGTAAGTATGGAACCAGGCCATGACCAGATGGTCGCTGGACGCTTTACTCGCTGAATATGGCGACCGCGGATCATAAGGAGTGGTTTCTGTAAAATATCCTTCAGGGCCGAGGCTGCCGTATACTTCATCCGTGGAGATATGCTGAAAACGGAAATTCTCTCTTTCAGTCTTCTCAAGCGTTGACCAGTATTCTCTGGCAGCCTGCAATAATGTTGCGGTTCCGACGATATTGGTCTGAATAAATTCCATCGGACCGTCGATCGAACGGTCAACATGTGATTCGGCAGCCAGATGCATTATTGCATCCGGTTTGAATTCAGCGAATATTCGCTCCACTGCTGAACGGTCACAGATGTCGGCCTGTACGAACCGGTAGCGCTGACTGCCGCTGACTTCATTCAGGCTTTCCAGGCACCCGGCATAAGTTAGTTTGTCAAGATTCAGCACTTGCCAGTCGGTTTCTTTAATCAGATGCCGGATCAAGGCGGAACCGATAAAACCTGCTCCCCCGGTAATGATAACTTTTTTCATGATGGTGAATTCATATTAAAATGTTGATTTACAGTCTGCCGTCCACTATTTCCCTGGGAAGTACTCCCTTTATATCGTAAATGACCAGGTTTGCTTTATTAAAGTGGCTGTAGTCTATTTCCTTGAACTGGCGGTGCGCCACGGCCAGCACTACGGCATCATAATTGCCTTTCATCGTTTTCAGCACATCGCGGCTTTTAATCAGCTCAATACCGTATTCATGCCTGACATCTTCGGCATTTGCCCAGGGATCGTAAACATCAACCCGACAGCCGAACTCTTTGAGGCCGCGGTAAACGTCAACCACGCGTGAATTGCGGATATCGGGACAGTTTTCCTTGAACGTCAGGCCAAGCAGCAGTATTCTGCTAGCCTTGATGGTATGGCCCTTGCGAATCATCAGCTTGACGACTTCACCTGCAACATAGTTCCCCATGCCGTCATTGAGGCGCCGTCCGGACAAAATGATTTCCGGATGATAACCCAGAGATTCCGCTTTGTGGGTCAGGTAGTAGGGATCAACCCCGATGCAGTGTCCTCCGACCAGCCCCGGACGGAATGGCAGGAAGTTCCACTTGGTGCCGGCGGCTTCCAGTACCTGCGTGGTGTCGATACCGATAAGTTTGAATATCTTGGACAGTTCGTTGACAAATGCAATATTAATATCCCGCTGCGAATTCTCGATCACTTTGGCGGCTTCCGCTACTTTAATGCTGGCGGCTTTGTGCGTGCCTGCTTTGATAATGCTGGAGTAAAGAGCGTTTACTGCATCCGCCGCTTCAGGTGTTGAACCGCTGGTGATTTTGAGGATTTTAGTCAGCGTGTGCTCTTTATCGCCGGGGTTGATGCGTTCCGGGCTGTAGCCGCAGAAGAAATCAGTGTTGAATTTCAGTCCGCTGAATTTCTCCAGTACCGGTACGCACTCTTCCTCTGTGCAGCCGGGGTAAACAGTGCTTTCGTAAACAATGATACAGCCGGGGGCCATGATTTTGGCGACTGTTTCGCTGGCTTTATACAACGGGGTCAGGTCGGGCTGGTTGTACTTGTCAACCGGCGTCGGCACTGTTACGATGTATATGTCGCGTCCGCGTAATTTTTCCGGATCGGTGGAATAAGTCAGTTTCTTTGACGCCGCCAATTCTTCCGCGGTGGCTTCAAGAGTGCTGTCGTGTCCGGCCGTCAATGCCTTGATTCTGCGCTCATTTATGTCAAACCCGATAGTGTCATAATATTTCCCATATTCGACAGCCAGCGGTAATCCGACATAACCCAAGCCGATAATTGCCAGCTTCAGTTCTCCTGATGATATTTTGCCGCGGACATCATTCATTTTGCTACCACTTTTTATTTATAGATTAAATGATTAATCACTGATTAACTTGAAAATTTTGCCAGTACCATTCAGCGGCTTCAGCAAGACCTGCATGAATATTGAATTCCGGCTTATAACCCAAAAGAGTTTGCGCTTTGTTTGTATTCGCCAGCGAATGAGGGACATCCCCAACCCGCTCTGCTCCGTAAACCGGCTCTATTTTTGAAATTTCTTCATCGTGACTGGACAGATTGTCCCTTATCGCACGGAACAATTCATTCAAGGTTGTTTTAGCCCCGTAAGCAATATTATAGACGGTGTTTACCGCCTCCGGAGTATCTGCCAGCGCGGCCAGTTGATTGGCTTGTACAACATCAGCCACATAAGTGAAATCGCGGGAATAAGAACCGTCGCCGTTTATCATCGGTCTTTCGTGTTTTATCAGCGAAATGAAAAACTTCGGGATTACAGCGGCGTATGCGCCAAGCGGGTCCTGCCGCCTGCCATATACATTGAAATAACGCAACCCGATAGTTTCAATCCCGTATATCTTTGAAAAATTTTCCGCGAACAGTTCATTGACATACTTGGTTATTGCATACGGCGAAAGCGGTTTGCCGATCTCATTTTCAACTTTAGGCAGCGATTTGCTGTCCCCGTAAGTCGAGCTGCTTGCCGCATAGACAAAACGTTTCACTTTAGCATCACATGCCGCAAGCAGCATATTTAAAGACCCCATTATATTCACTTCGGCAGACGAGACAGGGTCTTTGATGGAACGCGGAACTGAACCGAGTGCCGCCTGGTGTAAAACGTAATCGACCCCGTCGCAGGCCTGTCGGCAAATATCAAGGCGACGGATATCGCCTTCAATCAGCTTGAAATGTCTGTTGCTGGTGAAATTAGTAATATTCTCCATTTTGCCGGTTGCAAAATTATCGAGACAAATTACTTCATTATTCCGGGCTAAAAGATCTTCAATGAGATTGGAACCGATGAACCCGGCTCCTCCGGTTACGAGAACTCTGATGTTTTGTAATTTGTTCTTCATGTTTTCCGACAATTGAAAGCTTAATTTAAGTTCATATTTATGAAAATTACTTAAAGCGTCGCCCCGTCACTTGCATTTCGCAAGTAACACCCTCCCGACTTTCTGATTACGATATTTAAGCAATTGTAATTCTATAATGAACAACTTATCACAAGTTGTTGGGAATTTCAATTTCCCTAGCAAATTTAAAGCACAATTCCAGCATTGATGATTTTAACATTATGACAGAATATAAAAGCGGTAACTGAAGCTATTTTGTATAGCGGATAAGTTCTTCTTTGAAGCGGTCGAATCCTGCCGTTTCGGAAAACGTGCCGATGATTTTACCGTGTTTGAACAGAACTATTTGTTTTTTCCCGCCGGCAATTCCCAGATCGGCATCTTTGGCTTCCCCGGGGCCGTTGACGGCACAGCCCATAACGGCAATCTTTCTCAGTTTAATCTTCTTCCCTGAATTTTTAATCGTGGAAATCAAATTCTCGACTTTCTCCGCCAGTTCGATCAGATCAATTTCGGTTCTGCCGCAAGTCGGGCAGGAGACAATATCAGGTTCCGCCGTCCGCAATCCGCAGCTCTCCAGAATCCTGACAGCGGTTATGATTTCCTCCGCCGGGTCGGCGGTAAGGCTGACCCGGAGCGTATCCCCGATACCTTCCAGCAGCAGCGTGCCGATACCGACTGACGATTTGACGATTCCGCGCCCGGGAGTTCCGGCCTCGGTGACCCCGATATGCAGGGGATAATCTGAAATTGCCGAAAAATGACGGTATGCCGCGACTGTGACCGGGACATCGGATGCTTTGAGTGAAACTTTGATTTGACGGAAACCATATTTTTCCAATATCGCACACTGCTCAAGAGCGCTGTCCACCAGCGCTTCGCATAAAGCTTCTTCCCGCGATAATCCCCTGCGTAATTTTTCCTCCATAAAATCCGCTTTGATGCTGCCTGAATTGGCGCCTGTACGGATTGGAATCCCTGCTTCTCCAGCTTTTTCGGCAACCAGCCGGACTTTACTCTCGTCGCCGATATTGCCGGGATTGAGCCGTATGCCGTGAATGCCGGCATTGATTGCGCCCAGCGCCAGACGGTAGTCGAAATGAATGTCGCCGATGACGGGAATCGGGCTGCCGGTGATAATATCGGGCAGGGCGTCAACGGCTCGGTGATCGGGAACGGCCACGCGGATAATCTCACAACCGGCCGCCGCAAGATGCTTTATTTGGCTGAGAGTGGCGGCCGCATCTCCAGTATCGGTGTTGGTCATGGACTGTATCGAGACCGGAGTTCCGCCGCCAATCGTGATTTTATTTAGCTTTATCTGCCTTGTTATCCGTCTTGCCGGCATCTTTTGTCCCTTCTTTTTGGACAATTGCTGGAGAATTGCTTTTCGGTGTTTTTGAAACATCCTTTTCCGCCGCGATTACAGCTTGAGGAGTTCCCTGCGTTCCGTTGTTTTCTTTTTCCGGAACAAAACGCATTACATCGTAGAAAGTTACATATACCATCAACATGATGAGCAGCGAAACAAATAAAAAGGTCAGGGTCTTTACAATTATCTCCGGCACCGGCCGGCGAATAGTCATCTCAATTCCGGCCAGGAGCATATGTCCGCCGTCAAGCACCGGCAGCGGCATCAGGTTGAAAATTGCCAGAGCAAAAGAGATGATAACCACAAAATATATTCCAAGTAGAAAAGACCCGTAATATACGGAAATGAAGATCGTGCGTCCCAGCCCGATCGGTCCGCTGAGGTTGCTGAACTTCAGCGTGCTGCCTTCCTGAGTGATTCCAACTTTCTGGGATACCCCGTAAATTATCCCGCGCAATGATTTATAGCTCAGGTCAATTACTCTGACGAACTGTTCGACGGGAGATGGATAATCAATTACGGTCATTCGCACGCCAATAGTGAAATGCTGAATGTGTTTTGACTGGATTGTCACTTCATAAGTCTTGTCGTTACGTTTGAGGGCAAGCGTAAATGGCTTTTCTTCCTCTGCGGCCACCAGCTTTCTGAAATCATCTATATTGACAACCGGAGTTCCGTTCAGTTTCTGGACTACGTCGCCTGGAAGGATTCCTGCTTTTTCCGCCGGGAAGTTTTTTACTACATTAATTATTTCAAGCGGGGGATTTACTTTGTAAGTGATCCCGATCAGATAGACTTTTTTCTGATCTTCCGGAACGTCTTTATTTAGTATGGGCTTGATGTTTTTGATTTCGACAGTGTTTTCGCCGCGTTTCAATTTCAAGTTTACAGAATGTTCTTCCAGTAAATCAATAATATATTGGAACTCTTCGAAGCTTGATACTTTTGCTCCATTTATTTCCAGCAGAATGTCTCCATCCTGGACTCCCGCTTTTTCTGACGGGGAGTCTTTATCCGGAAACAGTGTTATCGGAATTCGCGGCGAGAAGAAAGGCCAGGCAATATTTTCTTTCTTCAAACTGCCGGGGCTGTTGGGATTTTCTTTAGGAACATAGGTCACAGTCTGTTTTGCGCTGCCGCGTTCAACTTCCAAGTCCACTTTGCCGACGGCAAAGAGAATCTTCTGAACAAAATCATTCCAGGTGCAGTAAAACTTTTTGCCGTTGATTTTTACGATGGCGTCGTTCTCTCTGAGGCCGGCTGCGTATTCCGGGCTGGTCGTATCAATGGAGTCAACTACAATCGCGCGCATCTTCGGAGAATCCTGCGGAATTCCCCATATCCATACCACACATCCAAGAATCAAGCCGAATAGAATATTAAAAAAAGGTCCGGAAAACGCGGTAACCATTCTGTCAAACGGTTTCGCCGGAGGCAATTCCTCGCCAGTTTCTGTTTTGGCGATGGAAGTAGTGTCGATTTGCGGCAGATCAACATAACCGCCGAACGGCAGCCAGCCGAGACGATATTCGACCCCGCCGATTTTTCTGCTCCATATTTTCCTGAATCCCAGTGAAAACGCCACAATATGCAGACCGCGCCATTTGGCTGCCAGAAAATGGCCGAGTTCATGGATGAAGATGCAAAAGCCTAAAAAGAAACCCATGAACAATAATGCTCCGATAACGCGCAGTATATTCTCTATATCCATAATTCTCCGTTAAGGTTAATATTCTTCAGATTTATATTATATTGTCAGTGCCGTTTCTCTGGCCCATTTGTCAACTGATAGAATAGCATCAAGTGCAGGTTGTTCAAGCACCTTATGCTTGGACATTACCTTTTCTATTATGTTCCAAATGCCGGTAAATCCGATCTCGGATCTCCTGAATCTTTCCACTGCCACTTCATTGGCCGCGTTCATTACTGCCGGCATGGTGCCTCCGGCATGCAGGGCGCTATAGGCAAAATCCAGCGAGGGAAAAAGTTTGCGGTCGGGCATCTGAAAGTTCAACTGCGAGAACTTCGAAAAGTCCAGCGGTTTCATGCTGCCGGAATACTTTTCCGGATAGGTTATTGCATATTGAATCGGGAAACGCATATCCGGAGTCGACATCTGCGCCAGAATTGTGCCGTCAATGAATTCCACCATTGAGTGAATCACTGACTGGGGATGGATTACCACATCAATCCTGTTGCCGGGCATGCCGAAAAGGAAGCCGGCCTCAATTATTTCCAGTGCTTTATTCATCAGGCTGGCCGAGTCGATGGTTACTTTCGGCCCCATATTCCATGTCGGGTGGGCCAGCGCTTCCGCATAGGTTGCATTCCTGATCTCTTCGCTGGAGGCGTTGAGCAGAGGGCCGCCGCTGCAAGTCAGGATCAGACGCGAAACGTCCTGTCTGCGTTTGCCGTCAAGGCACTGGAATATTGCGCTGTGTTCACTGTCAACCGGTACGATTCTTACGCCGTATCTGGCTGCCTCTTTCATTACCAGATCGCCCGCCATGACCAGCACTTCCTTGCTGGCCAGCGCTATTTCCTTGCCGGCGCGGATAGCTTCCAGCACCGGCAGCAGTCCGCCGGTGCCGACAATCGCGCACAGCACCAGATCAACTTCCGGGCGGGTGACCATTTCCAGAATGTATTCTTCGCCGGCCTTGCCTTCGCAGCCTGGAGGCAGCATCCTTAAAAGGTCGCTTTCTCTTGACGCATCGGAGGTTACGGCATACGGACAGTTGAGTTCAGCGGCCTGTTCCGCCAGTCTTTTCAGATTATTTCTCGCGGCCAGTCCGCAGACTTCAATGCGGGCGGAAAGATTTTTAGCTACTCTTACGGCATTTTCGCCAATTGACCCGGTGGACCCCAGAATTACAATTTTTTTCTTTTTTACCGCAGTCATTGTATAATCATGCCTTTCGTGATTCGATCATCAACGTCACCGGACCGCAATTTTTAATATCAACAAGCATATCCGCGCCGAACCGGCCGCTGGCGGTTCTGATCCCGGCGGCCTTAACCGCGGAAATAAATTTTTCATACAACGGAACAGCATGGACGGGCAGCGCGGCGTCAACAAAGCTGGGCCGTCGGCCTTTCCTCGCATCGCCGTAAAGCGTAAACTGGGAAACAATCAGCGCTTCACCTTTTATATCCAGCAGGGAATGGTTCATTTTGTCTTCCGCATCGCGGAATATGCGCAGATTTACACATTTGTCTGCCAGAAATTCCACATCCCGCTCGTCATCGTCATGAGTCACTCCCAGCAGAATTACCAGACCGGAACTGATGCTGCCGACGATTTCATGCTCAATCGTTACGGACGCTGATGATACTCGCTGGACAAGCGCGCGCATTATTGATCCTACTTGATTAATTTTAAAAATTCATTGCGGGTGGCTGATTCACTGCGGAAACTGCCGAGCATGGAAGAGGTGGTCATGACTGAATTCTGCTTTTCCACTCCGCGCATGAGCATGCAGAGATGCTGGGCTTCCATCACAACTCCCACACCCTGCGCGTTGATTGTGTCTTTAATGGTCTGCGCAATCTGCTGGGTAAGCCGCTCCTGGAGTTGCAGACGCCGTGAAAACATATCCACGATCCGTGCCAGCTTGCTCACGCCGAACACCTTGCCGTTCGGGATGTAACCGATATGGCATTTGCCGAAAAACGGCAGTAAATGATGTTCGCACAGACTGTAAAACTCAATATCCCGCACTATGACCATGTCGTCGGATTCAACATCAAAAAAAGCATTATTGACTACTTCGTCCAGATTCTGGCGGTAGCCGCGCGTAAGAAACAGAAAACTTTCCGCAGTCCGTTTCGGGGTGTCTTTCAAACCGTCCCTGTCGGGATCTTCGCCCATCTGGATCAATATATTTCTTATAGAGTCTTTCATGAACTGATCTTTCCGTCAATAATTTTATAATTCATCCTTGAAAATATATCAAAAATATTCCCTTATTCAACAAATCATTACAAAATTAAGCTTAAATTACAATATTCACCCAGTTTTTAATTTTAATATTTAAATATTAATTTCCTGTGTTATGTTACATCTTTGAAAAACAGTCATTTCATTGTCTTAATATGTAAAGGGCCTGAAAAATGTTAAATAAAACAATGTCAAAAAATTGTTCTGACTTCATAAATGACGCTAAAATAACTTCAATTATTGAAAATACGCGGGAAGATGCCGGACGTGTCCGGGCGATCATTGCCAAAAGCATGGAGAAGAAACCGCTGGAGGTGGAGGAAACCGCCGCATTGATCGCTGCTGAATCGCCGGATCTGGTGGAAGAGATTTTCAATGCCGCCAGGCAGTTGAAAAAGGATGTCTACGGCAATCGCATTGTACTTTTCGCCCCGCTGTATATCGGCAATTTCTGTGTCAACGACTGTAAATACTGCGCGTTCCGCCGCAGTTTGCGTTCCACTGTGCGGAAGACCCTCAGCGCGGAAGAGACTGTTCAGCAGGTGGAGGCGCTTGAAGATGTTGGTCACAAACGACTGATTCTGGTATTTGGCGAGCATCCGGATTACACCCCGGAATTCATGGCTGACACCGTCCGCACGGTTTATTCGGTAAAGAAAGGCAAAGGCGAAATCCGCCGGGTCAATATCAATGCCGCGCCGCTTGATCATGCCGGCTTCAGGACGATGAAAGACTCCGGCATCGGCACTTATCAGATTTTTCAGGAAACATATAACCATGCCATGTATCAGGAATGTCATCCGTCGCAGACACATAAAGGCGACTACCTGTGGCGGCTGGACGGCCTTTCCCGTGCGTTTGAATCCGGTTGCGACGATATGGGCATCGGTGCGCTTTTCGGCCTGTACGACTGGCGTTTCGAAGTGCTCGGACTGATAACGCATTCTCTGCATCTGCAGAATATTTATAACGTCGGGCCCCATACCATCAGCTTTCCGCGCCTGCGTCCGGCTCACGGGATAACGTTTGACCAGAAATATTTCGTCAGTGATCATGATTTTAAGCGGCTGGTGGCGATCCTGCGCCTTTCCGTGCCTTATACCGGATTGATCTGCACTGCGCGCGAGACTGCCGAAATACGCCGCGAGGTCATGCAGTTCGGCGTGTCCCAGATTGACGCCGGAACCCGCCTTGAACTAGGCGGTTACAGCGAAAAAGACCGCAACAAGGTACAGGAACTCAAAAGAGAGCAGTTCCAGATTGGCGATGTCCGTTCGCTTGATGACGTGATGGGGGAATTGATTCGTGAAGGCTATATTCCAAGTTTCTGCACTTCCTGCTATCGCCTGGGCCGCACCGGAGAACATTTCATGGAATATGCAATCCCCGGGTTTATTCAGCGTTTCTGCACGCCTAATGCAATGACAACGCTCTGCGAATATCTTGAAGACTATGCGTCAGACGAAGTCAGAAAGTCCGGGTTCGAACTTATTGCCAGAGAGCTGGAGAAAATGACCGATGAAAAACAGAAAAAGATGATCACGGAACGCATTGCGGAAATCCGGATCTCCGGTAAACGGGATCTTTATTTCTAAGGAGCTTCCCGTCTGGCTTTAACTGTGCCTCCCCGCTTAAATTATTATCTTGAAAAAAGCGGATTTGCTTTTTTTAAATAATTAGTGTATAATAGTTTATACGTAAAGAGTGGGGGGGTGATTTATGAACGGCAGCGACATTCCTGTTATTACGCTTGTGATTGTGAGTTTTCTCACATGGCTGGTTTTTGTAATCACCGCCTGCAAATTTTATAAATTCTTCAATGTTTTCGAAAA
>CAIJKT010001063.1 GCA_903821255.1 uncultured Lentisphaeria bacterium
ATTAAAATTCCGAACAAGGATTTTGCTGCCATTTCCATCTCGCGGAATGATTTTCATGGCGAATGGAACTATTCCATAAGTCCGCAGAGTAGTGGCTAAATATGTCAAGTTATTTCTGCGCGATTACTAAGGCTGTAATTTGATTCCGTTAAATATTTTTCCATTTAATAAGCATGATGTTCTATATTTGAAAACTGATTGTCAGTAATTTGTCTTCCATCCAAATTTATGTTTTAATGTTAAATCGGTATGTCAATATATTTGGCATCAAAAAATAAATATTGTAACTGTTTAAAAACATTAGTTATTATTTATACTTAAAAATCAGGAATGTGTATAATGCAAACTAGCAGACAACAATCTACCTTGCCGTGTGTCTTGAAGTTAACGACAATGCTGTTCACAATTGTGCTTCTGAATCAAGCAGTTTTGATAGCGGATTCGCAAGCTGGCATACCCAACGGAGACGGTCAACAAGCGAAAAATATGATTCAACTTGTCCAGCCGGATGGAAAGAGCGATTACGAAATAATGGTGGCGGTAAATGCCTCTGTGGCTGCAAAAGAGGGCGGCAGTGAACTGCAGCGATTGATAGAGACAGTCACAGGGGCGCGGCTGCCGCTGGTGTCTATGCCGACGGTAGGACGCAAACAAATAATCGTAGGGGCGCATCCGCTGGCGAACGCGGGGGTTGACACCACATGTCTGGAACCGGAATCTTTTGAAATCAAGGCCAGGAATGGACAACTCCAGTTGCTTGGAAGAGACGATGACCGTCCTGATTTTCTCTATGTCGGCACCGGCCAGAAAGGCGCTTCAATCGGCACATATTTTGCGGTAATCGAATTTGCACGTAAATTTCTCGGAGTGGAATGGTATATGCCGGGGCCGCTTGGCGAAGAAGCGCCATTGCTCAAAGGGCTGGCGGTTCCCGCCGATTTGTATATGGTGGAGAAACCTTTTTTCCCGATACGCTTTGTGACAGTACCTTCTAAAAATAAATACAAGGAAATGGCATTGTGGGGAAGGCGTATGCTCAACGGATCGACGAAATTTATCGATATTCAGCACGCATGGTTTATGTGGCTGCCGCCGGAAGAACCTGTCTTTAAGGGGATGGCGCCGCGCACCTATGGTACCGAGCATCCTGAATATTTCGCCTTGAGAGGCGGCAAAAGGGCAAATTATTACCGCGAAAAAAGCTGGCATGCCGGCGGTCAGTTATGTGTTTCCAATCCCGATGTGGCGCGGATTTATGCTGAAAATATTATCGCATATGCCAAACGGACTGGAGAGCGTTCATTCAGCATGAGCGTTAATGATGGCGGGGGGCATTGCCAGTGCGAGCAATGCCGCGCATGGGATGTTACTCCGGCAGGCAATAAAGAGAACGAGGCGAACTTATCCGACAGGATGTTCCGTTTCTCCAATCTGGTCGCGGAGCGTGTTCTCAAGGAAGTGCCGGACGCAGTCTTCGGGGTCATTGCATATCACGACACCCGTACAGTACCAGAAGCGAATGTGAATGATGCGATCGTTGTTGCGGACGTTTATAATGGTTTGCCTTACCTGTTTCACAGTCCGTCTTCTTTCGCGATGATGGAAAAAGACATGCGCCAATGGCGGCAGAAGGCTAAGCGGGTGCTGCTGGATTCCTACTATTTCAATGACAATTTCAACTGGGGATTGCCGTGGTCAACATTGGATGTTCAAAGCTGGATGATCCGGTTGATGGCGGAATATCCGTCCAGTACAGGCTTATATTTGGATTACGGACTCATTAGTGACGGAGCGCCATCCGGACTTTTAGGCCCGGATACCTGGGTAGTCAGTCAACTGCTGTGGAATCCGCATCAGTCAGTTGAGATTCTCACCGCTAAGTTTTATCTGGGAGCGTTCGGTCCCGATGCCGGTCCTTTGATTCGGCAGTATTTTGAACTGATCAACAACGCCATGAAAAAGGCCATCCGCGCCACCCCTCAGACACAGCAAAATGTTGATATGGGGAAGGTGGTCTCCAATGTGATTCCAGCTTACGAATCGGTGCGTGTGCAATGCCGCAAACTGATCGACCAGGCGGTGAAAGCGGTGGCCGGTCAGCCTGAACGTTATCGCTGGAGAGTTGACCAGATCGCCCGGTCATGGAAGTTCGCCGAGGTAACCATGGACGCGGTAGCAGCCGCTAAAGCGGCCCGTTCGGCTGCCCATGCTGAGCGTAATGCGGCCTGGGACAAGGCTGTTCAACTGGGGAAACAGCGGCAGGAAATGCTGGCGGACAAGGACAACTGCTATGCCGTGGCGCCGTTGACCGTAAAAAATACTGACGTCTGCCTGTCGCTGGGATGTGTGAGTGAAATACCAAACATGATGAACACATCACTGGAAGTTCCAAAACTTTCAGGGAAAGTCAAGATAGATGGCCGCCTTGATGAACCTTTATGGGAGAATGCGGCATTGTCTCCAAAATTTAAAGCAAACTATACATCCGCCATGCCAGGCGCTGCGACACGCATAAGGATATTTTATACTGATGACGGTCTTTACATTGGATTTGATTGTACAGAGAAAGACATGGGAAAAATGAAAGTGACGGCTAATCCCGCGCAAATTTGGGATGGTGAGGTCATTGAGGCATTCCTGTTACCAACCTCGAAAATGGATACGTACATGCAGTTCTCGGTGAATCCTGACGGCTTGGGTAAAGAGATAATCAAACGAGGCGACCAGGGTATCGACTTGAACTGGAAAACCAATTGGCAGTATGCGGCTGCCAGAAATGCAGATAACTGGTGCGTGGAAATATTTATTCCGTGGGGCAGCCTGGGTCTGAACGGAGCGCCAGCGCCAGGCTCCGAGTGGAATGCTGACTTTTTCCGCGAAAGATACACTAATGGGACTGAACTTTCCGCATGGGCGCCGACGGGCGCCGGCTTCGCTCAGCCTGGAAAATTCGGACAGCTTAAATTTACCGCAAGTTTTGGATTAATAAAAGGAGGCAGTCAATGAACGATTTAATTTAAAAAAGTCTTTAAATAAAGCGATAAAGTAATCAAATATTAGGTATTATTATTTACAGGAGAAATAAAATGAGTATTAGAAAATCAATTATGTTCGTCAGTGTGCTTTCCATTACAGGAATACTCACTTCGGTTTCGACATTTGCGGCAAGCAGTAACCTGGCTTTGAAGAAGCCTGCCACGGCCTCAAGCAGTTATAATGAAGACAGTAATCCATCGAGGGCCAATGACGGAAAATATGAGACAGATAACAGCGTGGGAAAATTCTGGAGTACTGCTGATGGTAAATCTGCAAATTCCTGGTGGAGCGTTGACTTGGGAGAAAAATGCAGGCTGAGTGAAGTAAAACTAAAATTCAGGAAAATAGGTAATTACCGCTTCATTCCAGGTTCGATCGCTATCCTTGTCAGCGATGACAATAAGAATTGGACTGTTGCACTACCCAAGTCAACAACAACCCTTCCAGCGGTTGGCGCTCCATACAGCGAGGAACTGTCTTCCTTCCCTGTAAGTGCAAGCGGCAGATATGTTAAGTTGCTCTTTGAGGATAAGACTGCGGATTCCGAATATGATTGCGTCCAACTTGTGGAAGTGGAGGTTCTGGGAGAGGTTTTACCGAAATAGGAATGTCAAGCGATGTTTGTTTAGTTAGCAAATAACTATACTTGAACTATAATTTTAGGCGATGACTACGCCTGAATAATAAAACAATCTTGAAATCACTGGACTTAAACTGCTGACTTCAAGATAAAACTGGTAATAAGTATAATGGGTTCTCATGATTTATCTCGTTTCCGGGTCGGGACGCTGGTATATTCACGTGCCGGTCTGGTGACGTTGTTTGCCTGGCTGCTTTGGGGCGATTTCGTTTATACCTTAATGGAAGCAATAATGCCTGCATTATTGCCTATAGCACTGCGGGACAATGGCGCGAGCAATCAGGCAATTGCATTTATAGTATCCAGCATTTACATGGTGGTCAATGCCGTCGCCAATCCCATCATCAGTTACAAGTCCGACCGGTTCCGCAGCAACTGGGGCCGCCGCCGGCCGTTCATTCTGGTGACCACGCCGTTTGTCGTAGCTTTGCTGGCGCTGATTCCATTCGCGCCGGAAATATCACGGGTGCTAGGCGGAGTCGGCTGGTTTGCCGGATTGCTCAAGTACAGTCCGGTGACCTCTCTAGTGTTGGTTTCCGGCGTACTGGTAGCGACATTTCAGATTTTCAACATGTTCGTCTCCTCGGTTTACTATTACCTGATTGCGGACGTAGTGCCTGAAGCATTCATCGGCCGTTTTTACGGACTGTTCCGGGTATTCGGCACATTGGCCGGGCTGTCGTTTAATTATTTCATTTTCGGCATGGCAAAAACGCACATGCACGAGATTTTTATCAGCATGGCGATAGTCTACGGTGTTTTCATCACTCTGATGTGCCTGCGGGTGAAAGAAGGAGAATATCCGCCACCGGATGAAAAAGAGGAACGCGGACACTGGTGGAGCGGCATTCGCAATTACGCCGACGAGTGTTTTGGACATCCGTTCTACTTGCTGATTTTTCTGGTTTACGGACTCAATATATGGGCAGGCGCGTCCAATGTATTCAATATTTTTTTCAGCCGTGACCAACTTGGACTGACTCTGGATCAGATCGGTAAAATGAGCGCTTATATCGGAGTATTCAGTATGATTATCATTTATCCGCTGGGTATTCTGCTTGACCACTGGGGCAGTCATAAATCAATGATTGCAGGTCTGCTTGGTTCCGCAGTATTAAGATTGATCAGTTTTTACTTTATTCATGACTACTGGTCACTGTTACTGTGGAGCATTTTATGCAGTGTCCCTCTATGCTTGACCGGACTGGCAATCATGAAATGGTTGATTGATCTTTACCCGCGTGAGCGGTACGGGCAGTTCGGGTCGGCCGGGGCGATGG
>CAIJKT010001064.1 GCA_903821255.1 uncultured Lentisphaeria bacterium
ATGGACATTATGGACATTATGGACATTATGGACAGCCGCACGCGACGAATTCTCAGGCAAATGGCGATATCCTTTTCATGGCTTCCGCAATCAGCGCGGGAATATCATCCGCAATCAACCCCCGGCTGCCGGAATAACTTAGTTCTCCGGCCAGCCCGTGAATATAGACCGCCGCCGCCGCCGCTTCGAAATAGTCCGCTTCATTTGCGATTAAAGATGCGATGACGCCGGTCAGGCAGTCGCCGGAGCCGGCGGTCGCCAGCGCCGGGCAGCCGCTGCTGTTGACCGCGACGCGCCCGTCGGGGGAGGCCGTGACGGAACGGTGTCCTTTGAGCACTACCGTGGAACCGGTGGCTTCGGCCAGGGTTTTCGCCTGGCTGATCCGGTCGGAGTTCAGGCATTCGCTCAAGTCAAAAGCATCCAGCAGCCGGTGCATTTCGCCGGGATGCGGGGTCAGGATATTCGATTCCTTCTCCTTGAAAATCTCCGGTATCTGCGATATTACATTCAGCGCATCGGCGTCAAACACCATCGGCTTGTCGACGGTGCACAGATAGCTGAGGAACGGCACCAGATCCCGGTTCTGTCCGATTCCCGGCCCGACGACGATTGAACCGGATGCCGCGATCAGCGGCTCCAGCTCTTTAATCGACTGCTCGCAGAAATAACCGCTTCCGTTGTCTTTCACCCGCGAGATGATCAGGGAGAAGCAGCGGCTGTCAGCCGGCTGTCCGTTCTGCGGAATCGCCACCCGCACCAGTCCGCTGCCGGAACGCAGCGCCGACAGCGCGGAAAGAAACGGCGCGCCGAAATAATCCCTGCTTCCGGCGATAACCAGCACTGCCCCCCGGGTGTTCTTGTGGCTGCTCATCGGCAGCCGGGAAATCAGCCTGCCGGCGTCGCGCCCGGCATAGATATCAAAATCCGCTTCCGTCTTTTCAATATACTCGCCGGGAATGCCGATATCCACGACTTTCAGCAGGCCGCACTGTCCGGGGCCGGAGCCGAGCGCCAGTCCTTTTTTCGGCAGGCCGATGGTTACGGTCAGGTCGGCCAGGATGCAGTCGCCGCAGATTTTACCGGTGTCGCCGTCCAGGCCGGAGGGAATATCCAGCGCGACAACCGGCAGGCCGGCCGCGTTGACAGTTTTGACCCAGTTGTCAAACGGCTTTTTGAGTTTGCCTTTGGTTCCGGTGCCGAGCAGGGCGTCAATGATGATGTCGCCTTCCTTGAAATCGCTCCCGGCCAGGGTCTCTTTTACTTCGATCTTTACGCTGCTCTTGACTTTGCCGGCATGCCTCGCGGCGGCGCCTTCCAGTTCGTGAATGCCGCATACGGCATAGATTGCAACTTCGCTTAAGCTGTGTTCAAGCAGATAACGCGCCGCGACATAGCCGTCGCCGCCGTTGCTGCCTTTCCCCGCAAGAATGACAAACCGCCTGACATGTTTATTGTCAAGTCTTTTAGTGTAATCAAGTATTTCCTCTCCCGCGCCGAAGCCGGCGCGTTCCATCAGGTCGAAGCCGGAAATGCCGTATTCCTGGATGGTTCTTTGATCCAGGCCTCTCATCTGTTCAACGCTGACTGCTTTCATTTTCTCCCCATGTGACGCAAAAATGTAAAATCCGTGTTGCTGTTATTAAATTAACATCTATTTTAAAAAAAGAAAAACCCTTTAATATGGTATCTTATGCGTTTCCGGCAAATATATATTGAAATCACGAATGTCTGCAATCTGGCCTGCCCGTTCTGTCCGGGCACCGGCCGAGCTCCGGCATATATGGATGCCGCATTGTTTGCGGACATTGCGCGGCAGGTGAAACCGCTGACGGAACAGGTCTATCTGCACGTCATGGGCGAACCGCTGCTGCATCCGGAGTTAACCCGCTTTATTGAGATCTGCGCCGGCCTCGGGCTGCCGGTCGCCATCACCACCAACGGCACGCTGCTGGACTCCCCGGCGGCGGCAGGTCTGCTCAACCCTGTTGTCCGGCAAATAAACATCTCGCTGCACTCGCTGCGGCAATTACATTCGCAGGCGGATAAAGAGGAGCGGCTTAAACGGGTTCTGGATTTTACAAAAAAAGCCTTCGAGCAGCGTCCGGAGCTCTATATCAACTACCGGCTGTGGAACCTGGACACGCCGTCGGAGGAACTGGATTCCGGCGCGAATGACTGGATCTGCCGGAGCATCGAAAAAGCCTTCGGCGTTACCATTCCCGCAACCGGACACTCCAGCGGGCGCAAAAGCCGTCCGCTGCTGAACCGCCTGTATCTCCACCTGGACACCTGTTTCGAGTGGCCGGACATCAATTCCGGTAAACCTTTAAATACCGAAGGCTTCTGCCATGCGCTCGGAACCCATTGCGCCATTCTGGCCGACGGCACGGTAGTTCCATGCTGCCTGGACCGCGACGGGATCACCGCCCTCGGCAACTGCCGTCAACAGTCCATTTTGGACATTCTGGACAGTCCGCGAGCGAAAGCCATATTGACCGGCTTTGAAAACGGCATCCTGACTGAAGCATTATGCCGGAAATGCACTTACTGCTCCCGTTTCAAAGCCCGCTTGAAGAAAGCGTGATCCTGGACATTCCGGACAATCTATATGGGGCCTATGGGTCTTATGGTTTTTTGAACAGCCACTTGGACATTCCGGACACCAGCCCGGTCTTGATTAATTTTTCTGATTTGTGCATAAGGCATCAAGAAGCGCCGTATTAACTTTCGCAACCGGCACGGCTGGTTCAGCTACGGCTGGTTGAGCGGCGGCTGGTTCAGCTACGGAAAACGGTTTCAGGTCATCGTAGAATTGCGCAAAACAGACTCCGGCATATACC
>CAIJKT010001065.1 GCA_903821255.1 uncultured Lentisphaeria bacterium
GTTGGCGCCGAGTTTTTTCTGGTCGGGGTGCCGTCGAGATCAATCATCGCCTTGTCGATACCGGCCTGATCGAGGACATCCATGCCTTCGAGTTCCGGGAAAATCTTTTCGTTGACGTTTTCAACAGCTTTCAGCACACCCTTGCCGAGATAGCGCTTTTTGTCGCCGTCTCTGAGCTCAAGCGCTTCATTTTCTCCGGTGGAGGCGCCGGACGGAACTGCGGCGGAACCCATAATGCCGCTGTCCAGGGTTACTTCGACTTCGAGGGTCGGGTTACCGCGGGAATCGAGAATCTCACGAGCATGGATATCATATATTGCTGACATCTTAGAACTCCTTTTTTTATTTATTCCGGTTGAAATAATGAATTAAACAAACATTATTAAAAGAGCTGAAAGATACATCAAAAACTCTAAGTTTCAAAGGCTTGAATGGCTATTTTATCCGATAATTTTGATTGCCGGAGCTTTCTTGAGGGAGAGACGGCGGCGCATGGCCTGGCGGCATCGGCATCCATGACGCTGACGCCGGAACGGCTGACGGAACTCCGCCGCCGGCTGTCCGCTATCCGTTTCCCGCCGGAGCTGCCGGAATATCTCAGGAATTCGGAGACAATCCGGCGCGACCCGGCAGCGGCATTTCCCTGGGCCGGGTCCATCCTTATGGCGGCGGTGCCGTTCAACCATCTTCCCGGTCCGCCTTTACCGCTGCCCCGCGCCAAATCGCCGGATACCGCCGGCATGATTGCCGGTTACGCCGCCGGAACCGACTACCATCTGCACGGCAGAAGACTGATGGAAAAGCTGCTGGCCGCGCTGGAGCAGGCAACCGGACGGACATTCAGGTTTGATATCTGCATTGATACCAGGCCGCTGCTGGAAAGGGCTTTAGCCGAGGCTGCCGGGCTTGGCCGCATCGGGCGCAACTCCTGCATTCTGTGTCCCGGCAGCGGCAGCGGTTGCTTCATTGTCTCGGCCATGCTTGACCTGAATCTGCCTGATGTCCAGGCAAAATGTCCGGACACTCCATGTCCCGGTTGCGGGCAATGCGCCGGGCAGTGTCCGAATCAGGTCATCGGCGCCATTCCGGCGGACTTCAAGGTAAGCCGCTGCATCAGCAGCCTGACCATGGAAAAACGCGGTCTGCTGACGGCAGAGGAGATGCATCTGCTGGATGGCAATGTCTTCGGCTGCTCAGTCTGCACCGCGGCCTGTCCGGACAGCAGTTTGCCGGAAGACTTTCCGCTGGATCTGGAATGGCTGCTGTCGGTACCTTCCGCCGAAGTCAGGCGCACCATATCGGGAACACCGCTGGAATATGCCGGCGTGACTTTGCTGCGCCGCAACGCCCTGATCGTGCTTGGCAATAAACGGTCCGCGGCAGCAGACACCCTGATTAAAGAGTTTCTTAAAAAGACCGGCAGCCAGTTGCTGATCGATACCGCCCGGCGGCTTCCGCCCCGGTGACGACTGTTGATTCATCACTTTTACGGGTTAAATTAGAAATTGTAAACAGTCTATTTTATCGGAGATAAACACAGATGAAGCACTGCAAATATTGTATTCCGGGCATCCTTGCTGTTTTTTTGCTGCTGTTTACGGCACAGGCGACCGTTGCCGGTTCAGCTTACGATCCGCTGGCGATAGACGCACAATTCACGCCTGAAATCGTTGACCTCACGGTTAATGACGCGGAACGCAAACGGGACATTCCCGTTCGCGTGTATCTGCCGGCGGAAAAATCTCCCGCCGCAGTTGTACTTTTCAGTCACGGTCTGGGCGGTTCCCGCGAGGGAAACGCCTATATGGGCCGGCACTGGGCGGCTCGCGGCTACGCGGCAGTATTTATTCAGCATCCGGGCAGCGATACTTCCGTGTGGCAGGACAAGCCTGAAGACCAGCGGCTGGACGCGATGCGGCAGGCGGCCAGCCTGGAGAATTTCATGCTGCGCGTGAAAGACGTTCCCGCCGTGCTCGACCAGCTTGAGCGGTGGAATAAAACCGATGGACACGGGCTGGCGGGTCGGCTGGATTTCACGCGGGTCGGGATGTCAGGCCACTCCTTCGGCGCGGTGACGACCCAGGCGGTCAGCGGACAGAGTACCCGGCTGGGAAAAGCGCTGTTCACCGATCCGCGGATCAAGGCGGCCATTGCGTTCAGCCCCGGCAGTCCGCGTCAGGGCGCGGACCCCCGGCAGGCGTTCGGCAGGGTGAAGATACCGTGGATGCTGATGACGGGAACGAAGGATGTTGCTATCATCGGCGATGCCGATTTGAAATCACGCCTGGCGGTGTTTCCCGCGCTGCCGCCGGGCGGCAAATACGAACTGGTTCTTTACCGGGCGGAGCATTCCGCCTTTACTGACCGGGCGCTGCCGGGCGATACTGAGCCGCGGAATCCGAATCACCACCGGGCGATTCTTGCCCTGAGCACGGCGTTCTGGGATGCCTGGCTGCGCGAGGACGCGGCCGCCAAAGTCTGGCTTGACGGCGAGGGGCCGCGTTCGGTGCTGGAGAAGGATGACCGCTGGCAGACGAAATGACGTTTCCGGCTAAAGTCTTCGCGACGATGGTTTCCCGGTTGCAAAACCCGGAAAGGGAGTTAAGATTAATGTCGCGTCTTTAAGAGTTATTTACGGGCTAAGGAGCTCTGTTATGGAAAAACCCCGGATAATGATTGTTGACGATACTCCGGTAAATCTGGAAATACTGCATAAGCTGCTGAGCGCTCACGGCTACCAGACGGCGATGTTTATGAGCGGCGAGCTCGCCTGGCAGGAGCTTGGAACGTCCGTGCCGGATTTAATCCTGCTGGATATTTGTATGCCGGGAATGAACGGTTATGAATTATGCGGCAGAATCAAGAACCGGGATGAACTGAAGGATGTCCCGGTTATCTTTCTCAGCGGGATGAACGAAGTTGTTGACAAACTCAATGCCTTCCATACGGGCGGCGTTGATTACATCACTAAGCCTTTTCAGGGCGAGGAAGTGCTGATCCGCGTCAAGACTCATTTAAAAATACAGCAGCAGCAGCGGGAGTTGAAGGAAAATCTTGCGGCACTGCAGAAACTGGAACGGTCGCTGGAGGAATCGCTGGAGACGCTGAAAAAGGATGAAGAGGCAGGCCGCATAGTGCAATTCAAGCTGCTGCCGAAAAGCGACGTAATGCTGGGCGGTTATGAATTTTCGCATTTCCTGAAGCCGTCCATGTATATGAGCGGCGACTTTCTCGATTACTTTGAGCTGGATGAAAAGTACGCCGTATTTTATTTTGCGGACGTTTCCGGGCATGGCGCGGCATCGGCATTCATTACTTTTCTGATGAAAAGTTTTATCGGCAGCTTCCGCACCAGTTATCTTAAAAAAATCGACCGCGTGGTTATTGACCCGGCGGAAATACTGGGAAGATTCAATCAGAGCCTGATCGAAGAAAACCTGGACAAATTCATCGCACTGTTTTTCGGAGTGCTGGACAAGACAGAGAACAAGCTTATTTTTGCCAATGGCGGACATTTCCCGATGCCGTTTTTGTCCAGTCCGGAAGGCTCGCGGCGGATTATCCAGAAATCAATCCCTGTCGGATTGTTTGAGAACTCCGTATACAGCAATCTCGTTATTGACCTGCCGGAAGAGTTTTCATTCATGATTTTCAGCGACGGGGTACTGGAGATTCTGCCGGAGGACAATATTGTAAAGCAGCTCGAATTTCTCGAAGAACTTACCGGAACGGTAAACGGCGATATTAACAATGTGATCCGCCGGCTGGAGCCGGCGATGCCGGAGTCGCTGCTGGACGACATCACAGTCATGCTTATAACCAGACGGAGGACAACATAATGGACGGCAGGATTTTATATTCAAAGGTTGACAACCGTTATTTTATCAAATTTACCGGTACGCTCCGTTACACCATCAGCCGCGGACTCGATATTTTTCTCAATAAAATGTTTGAAGACCCCGCGCTGGAGGATGTGCTGCTTGACATCTCGGAGGCCGAATATTTCGACAGCACGAATCTTGGCCTCCTGGCAAAAATTGCCAGTCAGATGCAGAAGCGGTTCAACCGGAAAGTAACCCTGTTTTCAACGAATCCCAATATCAATTTCCTGCTGGATAATATGGGCCTGAGCAAGGTGTTTATAATTGTGGACAAGCCGGACTTTACCGCCGACAATCTCCGGCAGATTCCGGATTTGCAGGCTACGGAAAGAGAACGCGCACTGGTGATCCTGGAAGCCCACCGCCTGCTCATGGATATGAACGAAAAAAACCGCGATACCTTTAAAGACATCGTCGAACTGCTGGAAAAAGACGTCAGCCAAAGCTGATTTGCGCTACTGTTTGCTGACAGACTGGTTGTGCTGATCGTTGATGTTATTGACTCGCTGCATGAGCTTGGTTTTATTGATCGGGCTGGAATTCTGATTGATGGAATTGCCGATTTCGTGTGCCGCCATGGTTCCGGTGACATCGCCCGGCATTCCTACCGCCGCCCCGGAAGCGGTTCCGGCGGCTGTGGCGGATGCTCCGGTTGCCGCCTGACCCTGCGTTTGCGCGGCGGCAGTTGAGGCCGTCTGCTCAGTTTCGGGATTGCCGAAGACATTTTTGATAAACCAGTGAACTCCGACTGCCAGCGCCGCAATAAGTATCAGATACAATAAGAATTTCATGACAAACCTCCATTGTTAAAAACATCATCATCAATAATGATTATAACACCTGAATGTAATAAAAACAAAAAAATCTGAAAAATTTAGATGGCGGAATCACCGGCAGTAAGTGCCGGCTTTGGCCAGTTGCGCGCCTTTCAGTCCGATGTCTTCCAAACCTTTCAACTGGTGGATCTTGCGGTATTCAATAATTTTTCTGGCGGTTTCCGGGCCGATTCCGGGAATCCGCAGCAGATTGTTTTTGGTCGCGCGGTTGATGTTCACCGGGAAATATTCCGGATGATTGTCCGCCCAGACCTGTTTGGGGTCCCGGTCCAGTTTGAGATTTCCGTCCGCGCCGAAAATCAGATCGTCTTTTTCAAAGCCGTACCGCCGGAGCAGAAAATCGCACTGGTAAAGGCGGTGTTCGCGGGTCAGATGATCTTCCGGCTTCAGCGAGAAATTGCGTTCGCCGGGAATATCCGGCGCACCCAGGCCCGGCTGGTAGGCGGAAAAATAAATCCGTTCGAACTTCAGCCGGTTATATACCGCGTCCATGTAATCAATGATTTCCATATCCTTCTCGTCGGCGGCGCCGACAATGAACTGGGTCGTGCATTTCACCTTGGCGTATTTTTCGCCTTTGGCGGTCAGGCGGCTCATTAATTTTACCGGGCGCACAATGTCCGCATTGAAATCCTTTGACGCTGACAGTTTCCGGAAATACTTTTCGCCGGGGGTCTCGATGTTCAGCGAAACTGCGGTTGACAGGCTGATGGCTTCCTCGACCGCGGCATCCGATGCGCCAGGAATTATTTTCAGGTGAACGTAGCCTTTGAACCCGTATTTCAGGCGGAGAATCGCGACCGTGGCATTAAGCTGCTGCATGGTGTAGTCCGGGGTGCCGATCACGCCGGAGCTGAGGAACAGGCCGAATACTTTTCCGCCGCGGTAATATTCCATGAACAGCCGGGCGGCCTCCGCCGGCGTAAGCGAACAGCGGCGGGCATTGGCGTCAGTGCGGAGCGGACAGTATTTACAGTCATTGGCGCAACAGTTCGACAGCAGGGTTTTCAGCAGAATGCTGTAGCCGCCGCCGGGCAGCGGAACCGGATACAGCCATTTACCGCCGTCCCCGCTGCGGTGCCGCCGGTCTTCCTTGCCGGTGCCGCAGGCGCAGGCAAGGTCATACTGCGATGCCGCGGAGAGAATATTCAGTTTTTCAAGTGTGCTGTCCATGCCATTTTTACCAATATTTTAAGCGACGGAATACCTGTCATATATAATATAACTATGAAATTAATATTTGCCGGTTTTTTATAAAAATATGCCATTTTTATTTTAAATTGAAATCAGTTTATTCCGTATGCGGTATGGCAATTGACCGGGCAGTCCGGTTCTCCGGAAGTTCTGGACAAAAAGCGGGAAAAATGTTGCGAAATAAGCGGGAAATGCTAAATAATATTGATTTGAAGAGGACCGTCCGTTGCCGCCGGCTGCAACAATTCTGTTGCAACCGCACCCGTAACTTTGACGGGTTCTAGAACGACGCGATCAGGAAGGGAACAGTTCGTCTGCAGTTTGAGTTATCTGCGGGGAGAGTGTCGCATACATCAGGATCCCGATTGACTACAAGACCGGTTGCGATGAACACACTCATTCCGACGATCAACAAGATCTCCACTACATTGAAAAGCGATTTTTTCTCTATTTTATACCTCCTTGTTAAGTTTTAGTCTAAACGGTAAACAGTTTGCTTACCGTTTGCGTAATCTGGGCGAGACTGTCGCAGACATCAGGATTCTGACAGGCCACGAGCCCGGTTGCGATGAACGCCCCCATCCCGACAATCAGCACGATTTCGAACACATTGAAAAACGATTTCTTTTCCATAAAAACCTCCTTGTTAATTTTTTGGTTTTGTCAAAGCCCAGCCCCTTTCTTCTTTAGGGCTTGAGCTCAATTAAAATTTTA
>CAIJKT010001066.1 GCA_903821255.1 uncultured Lentisphaeria bacterium
CATATTTTTTTAAAATGTCCTCTTTCCTGATGATTGCGGGAATCATAACGACCGGAACCCAATATCTTATGCAGTTAATGGTAGCTCACTCCTTAGGACTAGAGTTGGCGGGTCATTTTTGGGTGGCATGGACGCTAAGTATGGCCTATGTCACACTAATCCTCACTTCCTACGGAACGTACTACATGCCAAATCTAAGCCGGTTACAGGACCCTGTCCAGCGGAAGGCTTTGATTCGTTCCTATTTCTCCTTGGCCCTTGTCGCCATGCCAGTCTTGGTTGCCACTGTCGTTGTTTTCAAGCCACTTGTGATTCACGCTATGTTTAGTAAATCCTTGATCCCGGCGTTGAAAGTAATGCGATGGATGCTCATCGGGGATTTATTTAAAGGACTTTCTTGGGTTCTTGGGTTTCCCATGATTGCGTTCAATGAAATGAAGACATACCTCGTCACCGAAATCCTGTTTTCCGGCACTCTCGCGATCACAGCTTGGGGATGGATAACTTTCGGAAGAAATGTGGAGGGTTTGGGTATTATTTTCGCAATAATGTATTTACTCTTCCTGGCCGCCATGTCGATCTACATTGCATACAGGCATGGTTTTCGCTGGAGCCATACGGATGTTTGGACCTTTCTTGCTGGGTTTGCTTTGGTGGCTTTACTTTCTGTATTTAGCTGGAATGCCGAGGTCGTTACCTGGAAAGCCGTTATCGCATGGGTGTTAATGGTAGGTTTCTTTTTGAAGATATTTAGTTCAAAGTTGCGTATCTTTAAGCCTGGGGTTCAGATTTTATGAAAAATTTGCTATTATATTTATTGTAATAGAGAATTAAATATAAATTTTGATTGTTGTTAAAAACTTATAAATACAATAAATATGAAGATCTAATTTTGAGTTTACTGGGAGTCTTGATGTGAAAATACTAATGCTGGGCAATTGGAGTGGAATGGCGAGTCAAATTGGGAGTGGATTACGTAACTATGGTCATGAGGTGACAATTGCCGCCTTTCAGGATTCCTTTAAGGGGGCCTATGACATAGATATCAACTTAAGTAAAAAAATATCAGGATTTCATAGAATTGATTCTATTTTAAATCTCATTAAATTAGCATTCTCTGGCGCGAAGTTTGATGTCGTACACCTCCAGACACCATTTATTTTATCCACAGGATTAACCCCACTTTACCTTCCAGTACTTGCGAAATTATTGAGTTTAGCGAAAATTAAATCATTAAGCCTTGCGGGGGACGATTATTATTACTGGAATACATCAAACCAATTTCTTGCTTATGGGCCCTGGGAAGATGCGATTTCTGAAGACTATGGGAACAAATTACCTTTTTGTGCAAAGCCTCTGGGAAAATTCGTAAATGATTGGGTGGTTGAAAGAATGGATCTCTTAATCCCATCTTGCTATGAATATATATTTGGGTATAAAAATAATCCAAAGTTGACTGAACACATTCCATTTGCTTTTAATGTAAGTGAAGTCCAACCAAGTTATTATGATCAAGCCTCGAAAAATAGTATAAGTATTTTATACGCTGAAAGTAGACCTGGATTTAAAGGTAGTAAGCACATCCTCCCAGCGTTGAATGCGGTTAAAGAAAAATATGGGGATGACGTTGCTATTCGGTTTGTAAAAAAGGTTCCCTATCTTGAGTATAAAAATATGTTAGCTTCTGCGGACATAATAATTGATCAAGCATATTCTTTTGGATGGGGGATGAATGCTGTAGAGGCAATGGCTCTTGGCAAAGTTGTGCTTTCAGGGTCAGAAAAGGAAGCACTAGCGTATCAAGGCATTGACTCAAGCCCAATAATTAATATTCTTCCGAATGCAGAAGATATTTATATGAAATTGTGTAATTTAATTGATAATCCTGAAAAAATTGTAAGCATCGGCATAGAAAGCCGGGCCTTCGCGGAAGCCTTCCACGGTTATGAGGCTGTCATTCCAAAAATTGTTAAAGCCTGGTCAATATAAATTCTTGATTTCGGATAGATTACATACCAATTAATCGTCAGATATTATTTGCTGATCATCATCTATTCATTTTAGTTCTATGATTTAATTTATTGAATTTCAAAAGAAGTGACATTTTGTTTTTATGAATCACTAGGCCGTTAGGGACGGGGCCACGATGTCTTGTGTGGATGAGTAAAACGAAGTCCCGGACCCTCCATCAACCCATGAGGTGCCCAGTAGGGTGACTCATCCTGTTGGTGAATTCAGTTCGAGCGTGCAGCTGGATTTGGAACGAATGATAAGTGTCGAAGCCTAATGAGTCGGCCCTGAAACACCCCGTTCTGGCGATTAGGCAGCCATGATGACCTGCTGATATGCCGCTTCGATCTGGAGCAAGGCGACAAGGTCCTCGCCGGCCTTTCTGGGCTCGCCCATAAGCAGGCGCAAAAGGACCCTGAGGTGGGCCAGGATCTTCCTCATGTTGTGGGCAGCACCGCAGAGGATGACGATTTGGGCGTCTCCGACCACTCCATTGAGGAATTTCCGCCCGAGAAGTCCGTCTGATATCATGTGGCCCAGTTCTGGTTCGATGGCGGCTCGTCGTCATAGGTCCCGCTTGAGCATCTTGCTGAGCCTTCGCATGCGACTGATGAGGACTGCACTTCGGCCAGGATCAACGCCTTGGCCCTTGTATCCCTTGTCCGCGAAGGTCGTGGCTGGCATTCGGCCTGTGAGTTGCTCGACCTGCTCCAGTTGCCGCTCGAGCGTGTGGCCGTCGTAGGGATTCTCTGGGCAGCTCCTGGCGCCCACCACGA
>CAIJKT010001067.1 GCA_903821255.1 uncultured Lentisphaeria bacterium
CGGTGGTGGCGGTGGCGGTGTTATCGCCGCCAGGGTGGTGGCGCGTCCGCTGCTGGATGCTCCGGCGCCAAATTTAATCAGACCGCCGCCGTGGGATTGCAAAGGGGCATTGGGCGTCACTGCGGATGGCGGGGACGATGACGGTCTTGCGTAACCAGAACCGGATGAACTTGATGCCGCAGAAGGTACTGGCGGCATCGGACGCTTTTCATCCAGCATGTAATTCAGTCCCCAGGACGCTCTTTCCGGCGTGAAAGTGAAGATGACTGAACCTTTACCGGTTTTTAACGCGTTGTCAATGGCTTCACAGTCTTCCCTGGCTTTTTTGATATCCTCGGCAGTTATTTCTTTTTCAACCGGCAGCCCGACCGGAATGAACAAGGCTCCCAGCAAGCCGAGCAAACATAACACAATAGCCAGATTGATGATTCTGCCTATGATTTTCTTTATGGCTTTTCCGGTGCTGAAATCCGGATGATTCTGATCAACAATCTTTAGCTTCTCGCCGCAGTTGCGGCAGAAAAGCGTTCCGAACTGATTGGAGCATCTGCATTTCTGGCATACTACAACCATCATAATGTCACCTCATATTTTATTCAGTCTTTTTCGCGGCGGAACTTTTCGCTGGTTCTTTCTTCTCATGAGCATGTCCGCCTGTTTTATCTTTCTCTGAACTCTTTTTATAGCTGTCTGAACGGTAATCCGTGCAGTAAAAACCACTGCCTTTAAAAATTATTCCGGCGCCGGTACCGATCAGGCGCTTTAGAGTTTCCTTATTGCACGCGGGACAAATCTTCAGCGGCTTGTCGCTCATTTTTTGAAAAATCTCAAGCTTGTTTCCGCACGCTTTGCATTCATAATCATATGTAGGCATCTATGTTCCTCAAAAATAAAAACACCCAAATTATAACTGATTGTAATAAGATACTGCGAAAAAGCTGAAATCTCAAGTATTATTGGATTTCCTGCCTTTTGTGCTCAATCACCTTCTCCTGATTCGTTCCTGGCCGGGTTATATTGTTACTGGAACAGGAATCTCAATTCCTCGATGGACAATTTATCGCTGTATGAGGCCGGATTTTCAATCAGGTTGTCAAAAATCTCCTGCTTCTTGCCTTGAAGCGCCAGTATTTTCTCTTCAATTGAGTCCTTGACCACCAGCTTGATGCTGCTGACCGTGCGGGTCTGGCCGATGCGATGGGTACGGTCAGCCGCCTGAAGTTCCACCGCCGGGTTCCACCACGGGTCATAAATAATCACCGTGTCCGCGGAAGTCAGGTTCAAACCGGTGCCGCCGGCCTTGAGGCTCAGCAGAAAAACTGTGATATTGCTGTTTTCGTTGAAATTGTCCACATGCTGCTGACGGTTTTTGGTCGCGCCGTCAAGATATTCGTAATTGATCCCCTGTTCTTCAAGCCACGGGCGGATCAGGGCCAGCAGCGAAGTAAACTGACTGAACAGCAGCATTTTATGTCCGCTGTCTATGTTCTGCAGAACCAGTTCCTTCATCAGTTCCAGTTTGGCTGAATAGAGGTTTTTATCGTGCAAATCCGGCAGCAGTTGCGGATGGCAGCAGATCTGGCGCAGCCGGAGCAGGGTAGTGAGAATCTCGAAATTGGAGGTCTTTCTGCCGCTTTTGATCAGTTCGTCGCACTGGCTGCGGCCGTACTCCAGAATTGAATCGTAGAGGCTGCGCTGATCGCTGTCCATTTCGCAGAAAAGTACCTGTTCAATTTTCGGCGGCAGTTCCTTGCAGACAATATCTTTGGTGCGGCGCTTGATGAACGGCGCCACGCGGGCGGCAAGGTCGTCCTGCAAGTCTCTGCTGGTATTGATGCCGTTGTAATAGCGTTTGAAGCTGGTGAAAG
>CAIJKT010001068.1 GCA_903821255.1 uncultured Lentisphaeria bacterium
ATCATAGCATCGTGCGCCAGTTTTGTGGCAATGCTCTCGGGCGGATTCTGGGGCCTCGGCGGCGGCTGGCTGGTAATGCCCGTACTGCTGCTGTGCGGTGTGCCGATAGAAGTGGCAGTGCCTGCGAGTTTGCTGCAGATGGTGCCAAGTACGTTTCCCACTGTCGCCAGGCAAATTAAAAGCATCGGCTGGAGCAGAAATTCCTGGGGGTATACGGTTGCGATCCCGATGTGCATAGCGTCGTTTGCCGGAAGCATTGGCGGTGCGCCGCTCGGGGACCTTCTGGAATATCTGTTTCACACAAGAAAGCTTCAGGAGATATTTTTTCTGGGAATACTCATTCTGGTCTTTTATCAGAGCATAAAAATCAAAGAGACAACGGCATCTGCAAGGGCCGATGTCGGCGCAGTTGATTTCAGAAAGAAAATTTACATAGCGCTGGCCGGATTTTTTACCGGACTCATATCATCGCTGGCGGGGCTCGGCGGCGGTTCGCTGGTGCGTCCG
Source organism: uncultured Lentisphaeria bacterium (assembly GCA_903821255.1). The sequence continues at coordinate 508 of CAIJKT010001068.1, forward strand.
CTGCTGCGAAACCTGTTGAACGCGCCGGAGCAGATTACTGGAAAGATATCGAGACTTTCGGTGTTTCTTGTCGCGTTTGCCGGAGCCGCCGCCTATCTGCTGATATCCGGGAAATGGATTGGAGAGTCGCTGATTCTTGCTGCTGTCCTGACCGCTGGAGGTATGCCCGGTTTTGCACTCGGGGCTAAAATGCACGGAGTTGTGATCAGCGCCGGCAAAGATGCTCTAGCCGGAAGAAGCTTCGCATTTTTCATAATGATTGTAATTTTAAGTCTCTTCTGCAAGATAACGGGCTTTATAGAAACTGGACGAATTCTTATCTGCGCCGCAAGCGCCGGAATCCTGATATTTCTCTGTGCAATCACTCTCGGCTGCCGCAGAGAGAATTTAAGGCGTGAAATTGAAAATTCCTGAAACTCAGATATCTTAAAAAAGGAGATTAACTATGGAATCGAGTCTTATTTTTGAAGCTGTGCGAGCGCGTTTCAAGGCGCAGGCAAGAACCCGCGTGCTGGCTTTCGGGTCATCCAATACGCAGCGCTTTCTTCCGGGAATGCACTGGTTTGATGTATTTGAACTGGCGATAAATGACACTTACGGTAAAATACATTGCTGCATTAACACTGGATACGGCGGAAATACTGCAGAGGACTTGTTGAACCGCTTTGACGACGATGGCGCATTTTATCAGCCGCACCTGGCCTTTATAACCATCGGCGGAAACGACTCCATGCGGAAAATGACTGAAGCTCAATTTGAATTTAATCTTAGGGAACTGCACAGACGATTCAGCAATAAAGGCTGTATGGCAGTATTTCAGACCTATTATTCCCCGGATCCAGCCAGGAATGATGATCTGAGTTTATTTTACAGATTCATGGAGATTGTAAGAGAAGTCGCGAAGACCACCGGTTCGGGCCTGGTGGATCACCTCAGACGCTGGGAGCTCCTGCGCAAGGCATATCCTGAATTGTATCTCAAAATGATGCGTGATGGATTTCATGTCAAGTGCGAGGGCAATATGCTCATGGGGCTGGATATCGCACGTCACTTCAGCGCCGCTGTCAGTCAGGATACCGTTCCGGGATTCTGGGATGAATCTCTGAGAATCCAGCATCTGATTGATGCCCTGGAAAAGTAAAAAGAGAGAAGCCGATGAATTCATCTAAAATCAGACATCTGTCACTCAGCGAAGAGATTTACAGCCGCTTGATGAGGCTGATTCTCGACAACAAGTATCCGGACGGCTACAGAATGCGCGAGGAAAAGCTATGCGCGGAACTCGGAGTCAGCCGTACCCCTTTGCGTGAGGCTATGATAAGGCTTGACCGCGAGGGAATTCTGGAGAGAATGCCGCGTTACGGCTGTATCATACGGCACCTACCTCCGTCCGAGATCGCGGAGCTTCTGGAATGCCGCAAAATGCTTGAGTGCCTGACACTGCGCGAATACTTCAGCAATATTGATCTGGAAGCTGTAAGGATCCTTAAACTGCGACTCGAAAAGGCGATAAAAAATGGCGATGACGAGTTGAGAACTGAAATTTTAAATACAGACGAAACGCTGCATGCGCTTATCGTTTCGGCATGCGGCAACAGATTTCTGGCAAAACAGTTGAAAGACCTTCAGATGCGCTGCCGCCCTTACCGGGTTCTGCGCTGTGCGGAAGCAGGAGATATTCCATCCATAATCAGCGAAAGGCGGAATATCATAAATTCTATTCTCGAAGGGAAAAAAGAGGATGCCGCAAAGTGGATGGAAGCTCATTTTGACGCGAGCCTCAGCTATTACAAGGCAGATGACGGCGGCTTGCCCTCATAGAAATCATTCGGATAAAACTGCATTTGCGTGCAAAATCCGCGTCATGATATGACTGAAGCGTTCAGGATGTATATTAACTATAGAATTTCCAGGCGGTTAAATTATAAAACGAACGATACCGGAGACAAAAAATGCTGGCAACTGCATATCACTCGCTTGATGATGAATCCAGGTTTGAATCTGAAGATTTTCGTTTTTTCGGCATCGCCAGCACTCCGTTCGTCACTCCGGTATTCCGTAGAATCGGAGTCAATAAAGTCAAAAAAGCATGCGATTACCATCTGCATCAGCATAATAATTATGAAGTTATCATGGTTGAATCCGGAGATTATTCATGCCGCATAAATGATATAGAGGTAAACGTTGCCGCCGGAGAAATATTGATCCTTAAACCCGGGGACACCCACCAGGATTTATATTCGCCGGGCCTGGTTTACTTTCATTTCTGCTTCGATTTGCAGAGCATTGATACTGCTGTAGTCAACGCCAAACTTTTCCCCGACGACATGGCAGTTCTCCGGCAGGTATTCAAGAGGGGCGGCAGGCAGCTTATCAGGCTGGCGGCCAAAATTTGCGCCACTCTCAAAAAAGGCAAAATTATTGATCTCTATATTGGCTATTCGATGATGTCGGAATTGTTCTGGAGGCTCATCAAGGAAATTCCCGGCGGCCTCCTGGCCAAAGATTTCATTTCCAATGAACGGAAAGAGTCCTTTACTGCTCAGTTATATGATTTTCTTGAAAAAAATATTTCCCGCACGCAGACGGTTGACGATGTTGCGCGTGAACTGAACATCAGCGAACGGTCACTGACTGAATTTTGCAGGAAGTTTCTGAAGGATTCGCCGGCGAAGATTATGCTGAAATATAAAATAGACCGTGCGGCATTGATGCTGCAGCATACACACATGACCGTTAAAGAGATAAGTTTTTCGCTGGGATTCTGCAACCAGTACTATTTCTCGCGCTGTTTCAAACGCATCATCAAACTTTCGCCGCGGGAATTTAAAAAACGCTGGCCGCTGTGTGATGTTCTGCCGAAAAAGGTATCTTTTCTGCCCTAATGCATATCTTATGCCCCTTCAGTCATATTGCTAAAGACGCATCTGCAGGTTATAATCATTATGTAGATATTTAAACAGCTAAAGGCTAATTGAAAGGCATGATGATGAAATTTTTTTTAACCGTAATGCTGCTTGTCATGACGATTGGCATTTTGACGACAGCAAATGCTGAAAAAGATATTTCAATTAAAATAATACCAGTAAAGGATTTTAGCGACAGCCGGATTTTCGGAGAGGAAATTTTTCATGTCTGTGACGGCATCCCCGGCATCATCGGATTTTCAATAAAAGACATAAAGCAGCCGGTTTCGGCAATTGAACTGGTGATAGACGTGCCGGAAGGCTTTGAAATAATCGGGGCAACGCCGAACCGTCCGACCCGCATAGATAAAAACGTTGTGCACTACTTGCCTGAAAAAATGGAAATGGAAAAAATCACCCGAGAAGGGTCGTTAAAGCAGAATGTCAATTATTCCAGATACATGATTGCCATGAGTGATAAAATTGTCAACCCGCCGGACTGGGAATGGGCTCACAACGCTTATGAGTACGTATACATTAAAAATACTTCCGGGCATCAGATCAAGGACGGAACCGCCTACTGGAAGATTGTTATTGACAGAAAAACCGCTTCTGATGAAAAAAGCTTTACCTTGAAAACACTGCCCTATCCGGATTTTACAGCCAGACCGCTAAAGCGCTTCGGATTCAGGCAGTATGACCTGTTCAGCCAGATCGCGCCGTTCCAGGAAGTCAGGAATGCTTACTTGAAATACTTTAAAATGGTACACGAGAGGCCGGCGACCAGTTGGCAGGTCATTCCGACTAACAATAGAAATGACTGGGGGCGCGCATATCCGGACAGCATTCTCGCGGAGATTAAAAAGGTGTTCGATATTTATGGAGTATTCTACCTTGAAAGCGTCGGGTTCAGCAATTATCTCAAGACGCTTGACAACGCAAACCGGGCTAATTTGCGGCCCCTGATTCAGCGCAACGGGCAGACGCATCACGCCGATGGCAAACCGTTCAGGGTGTGCTGCGGATTTCTGGCTGGAAGCGCATCGAATGCGTTATACTGGGAAAAATTATTTCCCGGCTATCTGAAATATCTGATGAGCGGCATCCTTGAACCTGATGTAATCGATTTCGATTTTGAACCAAGACAGGAGATATGGTGTTACTGTGAGCAATGCCGGGACAATTTTAAAGCTTTTGCCGGACTTGAGCAGAAACCGTCTATTCAGGAGGTTGATAATAAATATAAAGATCAATGGTTTAATTTCCAGGTGCAGCTTAACGGGCAATTGTTAAAAAAATGCGCAGAGTACACCAGGAAATACTACCCGAAATCCAAGTTCTATCTGTGCTCTGACCCGCTGCACGCCGGCGGACAACCTCTGGGCTGGTGCTCGCTCGACGCCAGAACCTCGGATCAATGGGTGGATGCCCATACCATGATGCCGTATTATTCCGGCAAGGCTTGTTTCGATGATATAGCCTTGAATAGAAAACTGCTGAAGAAGCCGGTGTATCCGATACTGGCCCCGACCTGTTATGATCCTATGTTCATGGTTCGCTATACTCCGCAGAAAATGTTTCAAAACATCCTGGCGGTCGCCGCCAACGGCTGCACCGAACTGGCCTTGTACAACGGTGATGATTATGACGGTCTTTATCTGCGGAAAATAACCCAGGCGCTGGATATGATCGCCAAAACCGAAAATTATTATTTTGCGGCGCGGAATGATGAGCTTGTCAAAGTCAAAGCCGCGCCATTTTTCGAAAAGACAGTAAATGACGAAAACACCCGGACCGTGGTTTCATTTCCAATGCAGGAAGATATCCGTTATACCGTATTCAAAGACGGCGGGCGCCTACTGCTGAGTGTCTTTAATTATGGACAAAAGGATCTTTTCGTCGAGATCAAAGTTCCTGGCATTACCGGAAATTACACGGTTGTTGATGTGCAGAGCGGAAAAATTTTCGGCGGCAGCGGACAGCAGAGACTTTCAGATGCGGAAATCCGGAACGGGTTTATCTGTCCGGTGGAAACCGATGGCGTCCGGCTGCTGGAATTTATCCCGTCAACGGACAATAACGTCTCCGGTGAAATGCTTTCTCAGGCGGCGTTTGCCAAAGAATTTGAGCGTCTCAAAGCCGGGTACAATCTGACGCTGCCGGAACCGCAAGTTTCCGGCAATGCGGAGATTGGCTACGGCGACATTGACCGTGATAAACTCATTGACCTGAAACTAAAGCTTAAAGAGCGCAAAGTATACATCAGCGCTGACAAAGGCGGCATCATCAACGGCTGGAAAGGCGCGGCATGGCATTCAGATGCATTCAACTACGGCGCCCAGGCCGGCGGTTTTGCCGACCAGATATTTGTTTACAATAATCTCCAGTCGCCGCCGGTCAAAAAAGATTTCAATTTCAAATATGTCTCGGCGGCAATAACCGCCAACGGGATAGAGGCAGTTTTACAGCATGTCATGCCGCCGCCGGAAAATGCATCCATGGAAAAAGATATTCTGGAAGGTCTGACCCTGACGAAGAAAATTGAATTGACTGACAACGGCAATACCATAAATATTCAATGGACGTTTGAAAATGCGAATCCGCGGAAAGAGGCCATGCCGCTGGCGTTCCGCATTAAAATGCGCCCGTGCATCGGCGGAAAAACTGCTTACGAAACGAAAAAGCGGCTGCCGGAAATAACCAGCGTAACACTGAACAGCGCCGGAGAAAAAACAATTATTGAGAAGGGCGGCAAAGGGAGCTGTGTCTTTGTCAACAAAAATCATAAACTCAACTTCCTCGACGGAAAAGTTCCGTATGTAAACTGGGACGGAACGCCGGCGCTGGTAAGCGCGGGAACGGAGACGATGGCAATAATGCCGGATTCGCAACTCACGGCCGGATGCTATATTTACTGGGACAACTCCTACGGCTGCACCGTAGAGTTGCTGACGGATGATTTTTCACTGATTTACGGACAGAAGAAAAGCTATTCATATCAATTGAAGCTGAAATAAACAAGGAGGTTTTTATCCATGAACAGAAAAAATTTTACACTCATTGAACTTCTCGTAGTGATTGCCATCATCGCAATTTTGGCCGCAATGCTGCTGCCGGCGCTGAACAAAGCCAGGGAAACCGCGAAGAAAGCCACCTGTGCCAACCGGCTGAAACAACTCGGCACGGGAGCCAATATGTATCTGGGCGATAATCTGGACTATTATCCTGTAGACCTGCGGAGCAATGCCGGCTGGGCGACACATCTGGTTGCTTCCGCCAATAGCATTTCGTATGACAAGGCATATACTGCCGGCGCAATATTTGGCAACAAACTGCTATATTGTGATAGCGCTGCCGGGGAAGATACTTCTTTAGCGTGGATATGGGCGCCGATGTCCGGCGGCAAGTGGATTACCTACAACGGATTCCAGGCTTCCGCTTCGGCTACGGCGCTGGATACTGAAGCTCTGTTTTGCAATGGCTACGGGTTATCCCGAAAAATGAGCACGCTGCGACTGCCGTTAAGCCAGATTGCTTATCTCGGCGATACCAACACCACAGCGGGAAACGGGTTCAATTATGGCAATCCGGCTGGAACAAAATTGAATGAGTTGCGGAAACGGCATCAGGGAGAAATGAATCTGCTATGGCTGGATGGACATGTTAGCTCCCGCAATGGCAGCACCGATTCTTACAGCGTCTGGCTGCCGGCAGGACAGCGTTCCTGGTTCTTGAGATGGAATTTCTATGTTGATAAATCCAGAAATAACTAATCGCCGATATTGTCCTGCTAATTCCGCGAAAACAACATTTACTTAAAAATCCGTCATAATTTTGAGGCTGCCGCCAAACTGAATTTGAGCGATGCGGTTGTTAAAAGAATGTTTTTTTGCAGTCTTTATATTGAAAAAGAGAACTTAAAACTGTATATTTATGAAAAGATTTCATAAAAGGTATTATTTCATGAAAAAATCTGTTTTACTGGATAAAGGCAGTTTTCATATTGGCTGCAACTATTGGGCATCTCACGCTGGAGTCAGGATGTGGGAAGACTGGCAACCGGAGATCATCGAAAAGGATCTTAAACAGTTATCTGAATCCGGAATGCAGCTATTGCGCGTATTCCCGTTGTGGCCGGTATTTCAGCCGCTGACGGTTGCGCGTATCCCCTGGAAATCCGTCAGCGAGCAGGAACTACGGTTCGGCGATAAGGCGCTGGACCATACTCCGGCCGGACAAGCCGGGGTTTCCGCTGAAGCAATGGAAAAATTTCGCATCTTCGCCGATATGGTGGAAAAGCATAACCTGAAACTGGTTGTCGCGCTGGTTACCGGCTGGATGAGCGGACGGCTGTTTGTGCCGCCCGCATTCGAGGGCTGTAACGTACTCTCAGACGCCACCGCGATCAAATGGCAAAAACGCTTTGTCAGCTATTTCGTTGAAACATTTAAAAACCACAAAGCGATTGATTCATGGGGGCTGGGCAACGAGTGTAACTGTATGGGCGGCAGTGTCATAAGCCGGGACCAGGCGTGGCTCTGGACCAATACTGTCGCATCCGCTATCCGTCAGGCCGACCCGGAACGGGCAATTCTGTCAGATATGCACAGCATCCAATGCGAAAACGGCAGCTGGCTTATCACCGATCAGGCGGAGCTGACCGATATTCTTACGACCCATCCCTATCCGCAGTTCACTCCAAAATGCGGACAGGACCAGCTTAATACCATCCGCAACGGGCTTCATGCCACCGCAGAGTCAAGGTTGTACGGCGATGTCGGCAACCGCCCATGCATCCCGGAGGAACTCGGAACCCTGGGGCCGGTGGTCTGCAGCGAGAAAGTAGCGGCCGCCTATCTCCGGACGACCATGTTCTCCAGTTGGGCTCACGACTGCCGCGGACTGTTCTGGTGGTGCGCCTATGACCAGGATCTGCTGGACTTTCCGCCTTACGAATGGGTCGGTCTTGAGCGCGAATTAGGCTTGATCAGGAACAACCGCAAAACTAAACCGGCATGCGACGCAATGCAGGAATTCGGACAGATGCTGAAGGGAATGCCGTTTAAGCATCTGCCGGAATTCAGGAAAAATGCGGTATGCGTCCTGACCCGCAACCAGGATCAGTGGAGCATCGCTTTCAGTTCGTTTATTCTTGCCAAACAGGCTGGATTCGATATCGAGTTCCAGTATGCGAATCAACCGTTGAAAGAATCTGACTTTTACATTGTGCCGTCAGTTGCCAGTAGTTTTTCGCTTTACCGTTCGGAATGGCTGGCGCTGCTGGACAGAGCTCAGGCTGGCGCAACGGTGCTCATGACCTACGACAGCGCATTTATTCAGCCGTTTGAAAATGTCTTTGGCATCGAAGTGGAATCCCGCGAAAAGGCGTTGCATCCGGAAAGCTTCAAACTTGATGAAAAAACGCTGACCTGCGCCCATACGGAGGTTGTACTCAGACTGAAATGCACTACCGCTGAAACGCTGCTGACCGATTTGAAAGACAATCCGTTACTGACGTGCAACAAATACGGCAAAGGCAAAATGCTGTTCCTGAATGCGCCGCTGGAGAAATATTTGAGCGACACTCCGGGCGTTTTCAACCGGGCAGACGTTAAGCCGTATTGGAGACTTTACGCCATGGCTGCCGAGCTCGCCGGGGTGAGCAGGATCATTACTTCCGGCAATCCTCAGGTTGGCGTTACGGAGCATTTCATATCACAAAGCGAGGCAATCGCGGTGCTGATTAATTACAATCCGGCTCCGGCGGAGATTGAACCCGTTATCAGCCGCGGCTGGAAACTGGCGGAAGTAATTTCGGGGAAGTGCTCCGGCAAAACATTGAATATCAGCGGCAATGACGCGGCAGTAATCAAACTGATTAAGAACGCTTAGTCAGATCAAGAACGGATTCCCGCTCAATCAGCCGGTTCTCCAGACGCAGATGGAGCGGCTTGAGCGGCTTGCCGGCGATGACTTCGTCCAGACGATTGACCAAAGTTTCCGCGAGCTTCAGGAAATTCTGGTCTATCGTTGTCTGCGGCGGGGTCATATATTGCGACAGATTGGCGGTTTCAAATGAAACCGTAGAAATGTCGACGGGGATGGATTTGTTCATCAGGTACATCATATAGCAGAACTGCGGGATAATCCCCTCGCAGCCGACAATTACCGCGGTACAGCCGGTTTTTACAATCCTGGCGGAAGCTTCGAGCAGCGTTTCTTCGTCTTTTTTAACAAATTTATGCTCGAATTCCAAGCCATTGGCGGCAAGGCCGTCACGATAACCGTCCATTCGCTCGATCATGCCCCATGCCAGCGGGCCCGGACTTTCTCCGATATAGGCGATTTGCCGGTGTTCCTTAGCGCAGAGGTAATCAACCGCCATTCTCAGTCCCTGGCGGTGGTCGGTGGAAACCGAAGGAATTTCCTCGACTTCATGGTTGACTGTAACCATCGGGATGTCCAGCCCTTTAAGCGCACTGGTGGCGGCCGGGGAAATTGCAATCAGCCCCTTTAGTGAAGTATTGTGCAGCAATGGAACAGAAGTATGCGGAATTATTTCAAACGCGTAGTTGCGCTTAAAGAGCAATTGCGAAAGCGCGGTTATCATCAGTACTTCAAACTGGCCAAGGTTAATGCCGTCGGTACCATTTACCACAATCCCGATATTGTTCCGGGTGGCGCTGAATTTCGGGGAGTATTTCATCCGGCGCGCGACTTCCAGCACCCGGTTCCGGATTTCATCCTTGACATAAGGATGCCGGTTAAAAACCCTGGATACCGTGGCAGGCGAAACTGCCGCCGATGCCGCGATGTCTGAAATTTTCATTTTTTCATTCATAACTGCCAGAACCTTTCCTGTAAACATGAAAACCTTTCATTATTATAGCTTATATTCATGAAAAAAGCAAGTTTCAAAGAAATGTTTGAATACCGCTTGACTAATGAAATGATTTCATGTAGAATATATAGCAAGAACTATTAATAGAGGTTTTTGTTATGAGAATTGTAAAACTGAAAAATTTCACACTCATTGAACTCCTGGTGGTGATCGCCATCATCGCGATTTTGGCCTCAATGTTACTTCCCGCACTCAATAAAGCGCGGGAAAAAGCTAAATCAACTAAGTGTATCAACAATCTGAAACAACTGGGAACTGCATGTTTAATGTACCTGGACGACTACCAGGGGTATTTTCTCCCGGGTTCATGCGGCCCCACCTATGCGAACGGCTGGTATGATGCCACTTACAGTCCGTTAATCAAAGGTAAATATGTGCCCAAGTGGGTTAACGGAAAAGTACAGGGCGGCGGCAGCCTTATTGATTGTCCGTCAAACAATTCCACATTAGGAACTTACAATGTATATACCAATTATGCCTATAATAACCACATGCCTGGATATTATTCTGCCGGAACTTTCACTGACGGGGCAAAAATTATATCCAGAGTGGTCAGGCCGTCAATACGGGTGATGTTTGTAGACTCCGATGATGCCTATCTTGTTGATCATAGCAACTTTGCTCCAAGACTTGGAGCTTGGCATTCCGGTTACACATCTAATTTTCTATTTGTTGACGGCCGTGCGGTAAATCTTAATAATCCCAGAAAGTCGTTAATCCCTCCGGCGAATCCGGTTGAGTCCAGAGGATATTTTGACTGGTATAATCGTGCCGGAGCCGATAATTATTTGAAATAAGAATCTTCTTTCCCGGCAGGACGTTATGGTCCTGCCGACACATGTGGTTGAATGTTATCTCAAGTTCAACTAATCAGCGCACAAATTTGTTCTCTGAATTTATATTCAGACTTCCTATAAAGTAACAGTCTATATGAAAATCTACATTAATACCGATATTGAAGGCGTGGCAGGCTGGGTTTTTTATGCATCCTGCAACAGTTCGATCTGGAATTTCAAACATCTGGAACGCATGAACCGCCTCCTGACCAATGAAGTCAATGCGGCAGTCCGGGCCTGTCTGGAAATGGGTGCCGCCGACATTTATATCAATGACAATCACGGTTCAGCATATAATATTCTCTACGATGAACTCGAACGCGGCTGCAAAGTTATCCACGGACGCGCAGGGTATTTCCCGTCATGGCTGCCGCTGCTGGATGAAAGTTTTGATGCCGTGATCGGTATTGGTATGCATGCAATGGCCGGAACTCCGGCGGCCGTTTGTCCTCATTCCTGCTGGCATTTGACCACCGGAACTGGCGATGAATTAAAACTTAGCGAATGCACCATGTTCGCCGCGCTGTCCGGGGAAAAAGATATTCCGCTGGTCGCGATTTCCGGCGACGACAAGATTGCCGCAGAAGTGTCCGCCAAAATTCCAGGATGCGAAACAGCCATCGTTAAACAAGGTCTCGCGGCGCAGAATGCCTGTTCGCTGGATCCGGAAACTGTACTGGAACTGATTGCTGAAAAAGTCAGGGCCGGGCTGGCCGGCCGCAACAGGATTAAGCCGTTTAAACTTGCCGGTCCGTTCAAGCTCAATATTTCCGACCGCGATCCGGCGGTTAAAGCATTGCCGGAAGATATGACTGGCAATAATCTGTGGGAATTAATGCATGATGCCTGCCGGGTTTTCGGTAATAAATGGGGCGATCAGAGTATTGACGACCGGTCATGGCGTTACCCGGATAATATTTTCAAATAGCCTGATTGTACAGGAAATTGCATTTTGGGTTTTTATGATTGCGGATTAATCTTCGGAGTACCGCAGATCTAATCCGCCTGTGGCGGACAAGAGTCCTGACAGGGCAAATCCCGGCCCGGCCGGTTAAGTTCGACCGATATATAAAACTCAGATGCTATGCTCATTTATGATTTACCATAAAACGGCACGGTTAAAAAAACTGGAAGCCGCAGATGCAAGAACTTCCGGCGATGACGCAATATCTGAAATTATCTTTTTATCGCTTATTTCTATCAAGCCTTTCGTATTGACATGAAAAGGTTTCATTGCTTTAACTAATTTTTAACTAAAATATATGTTTAAATAAAAAGTTGAACATCTATTGACTTATGAAATGATTTCATATATAGTCTATATTAGTAATTTAAAAGCAATGGATGTTTTTACATGAAAACTGTAAATTTGTTTTTTGAAATGTTAAAATTTCTTGTATTGATTACAATTACTATAATTATTACCTCATTTGACCCTGGACTTTTTGGCGGAACTTCAAATCTTCTGCTTGTCGACACCTCTTAAACGCAATAAAAGATCCGGCAGATATTTTTATTTCAATTACTGCAACAGGTATCATAAAAAAGGAGAAACATATTATGTTCAATGCAAAAAATCACCGTGGAATTGTTAAGTTGATGGTTGTCATTGCTGCTTGCTGTATAAACGCTTGGACAATGTGCGGGCAGACTTATCCTCCGCAGCCGCATTTTAGCCGGGGTGGTGCGAATCTGGTTTCCAATCCGATAATTAGCGGTTCTACTGGCTGGACGCTGAATGGCGCTGTATATGATTCAGGTGTAAGTCGCACTGCTAACGATAACTCCGGATCACTGAGAATAGACGTTCCTTGCCAGAGTAACTGCCAGATACAATCCTACTCCACATTTTCGGTAGTGCCCGGCCAGGAGTACACTATGGCGCTGTATATGCATAGTGATACTTCCCCTGCGCCAATAATATTTATGTATGTCGCCTATTATGACATCAACGGCAACTGCACTCGGCAAAGCGATAATTTAGGAAGTTTTCAAGGCATAACCAGTCCAGACACATGGCAGGAGGTCGCATACCATTTTCGTCCGCGGACTGGTGAAGTATCTGCCAGGGTCAGGGTGAATGTCATGGGCCGGATGGATGGCGCAACTACTGGCAGGGTCTGGATTGATGAGGTGTATGTTGGAACCGAAATCGGTTATGCGGAATCGCCAGCCGCGAAAACTCCCTTTGCGGGAACAAGGACTAAAGTTGACGCACTCGGCAACGTTGAAGTTTACAATGGCGCTACCGGCAAATTTGCCCCGTTTTTCCCGATAGGAATTTATATTGACGGGGATCGTCCGGACTGGAATTTTTATTCCAACCAGGGATTTAATACCGCAATGTGGACATGGGCTTATGACAGTATACTCAGGGCGAGAAACGCCGGACTGATGGCAAATTTTGAGCTCGTAAAATATATTACTGGCGAGAAGACTACCGGCGAATTAACGACTACGCTTAACGCAATAGAGGCCAATGGCGTCAGGGATAATATATTAATGGGGTATGCACTTGACGGAAGTTACCACAAGGTGTAGTGTATGAGCATATGGAAGACTATCCAAAAACATTGTCTGAGCTCGAAAAGCGTTTTGCCACAGAAGACGCCTGTCGTGAA
>CAIJKT010001069.1 GCA_903821255.1 uncultured Lentisphaeria bacterium
AATTCACGGTCTTTGATCCGCCCATCAATGCCAGTTTACTCATTTTTTTCGCCTTCATTATGTATTTGACAATAACTATAGACATACGATTAAATAACTATGTTTATTTTATTGACATTTATTACTTATAATAATCATGCCAACTCGATTAAATATATAATATTATAACTCGCTTTCTTAAAAAAGTCAACATTATATTTTACTGGTATTTATTATAAAATCCAGATATATGTGTATGCAGGTCGAAAATTTTAATCACTGTTGATATGTTCTAGAAAGTCAGCGATCGTTTTTACAGCCCAGTTTAGTGAAATCCTGGATCCGTGAAATCTATCCATTTTGCTAAATTACTTTCCCTGCGAAGTAATGATGCATAGTTTCAATAAATTTCTCCTTTTTAAATAATTACTATCAATCTCAGTTTTCGCACTATTTAACATTGTGTTCTCACAAAATTTCTTTGTCTTTTTCAAATCAAAACCCGTATGCACGGAATGTAGAGATTAAATTACAGCCATGGCAGAACCAGCATTTATTATCAGTTTGCGAATAAAAACAGGAACATAAAATTTATTATTTATACTACAAGTAATTTGCGCTGCAATCTGTAGCGTCCTATCAACTTTAAAACTAGACAATCTGAAGTGCAACTATAATTGCTCTCGAAGCCATACTTACAGCACTTTTCTATTTTATAATATATTTTCACTTTGGCTCAAGCCAGACTATGCTGTAACATTTTAGTAATTGTCTGGGAATTGTAATTTCATGCCATCCATCAGCCAGTTGAACAGCTTCAACCGGTTTATGCCCTATAAAGTCAGGTGAAACTACACTGGGACTTTTCAGCCCTGGAAGATTGACTTTAAACTTTATATCCTGCGTCAGACTAGGGAATGCTGGATTGGGTGGATTACTGTCAACCTGCTGGCCTGTTTTCATGTCAACTCCGGTTGCGTTAAGCAGATGAACAATAATTGATTTTTTACCTCCAATGTATTGATTATAGACGGTGGAAAAAACTTTTCGCGGAATATCCACAGGAATGAAAGTCCGGCTTTCGCCAAGGAGCACAGTCAGCATTGATTTTTGAAATTCATAAGCGGACTGATTCCAGGTAAACGTCCATTGCTGCGCGATTGACCGCTCCTCTTCCATATTCAGCCGCCCGACCTGTCCGGAAATGTAAAAGATTTTACCTTTGCCATATTCAGACTCGATTCCAACCGGTTCTTTATCCAGAGTCATAATAATCTTCTGCCTGCCGTCGGCCGGAGCGATTTTAATGAAAGCGTTTTTCGTCGCAGTTTGAGCATTGCCGTCGGCAATCTGTAAAGTTCCGCCATTGATAAATTTAACCGGAATCGGATTGGTGATTCCGAGCTGCTTTGCAAAAGGCCATATATCCCGGGCATTGCCCATTTCGTCGAACATTCCGGTATGGGCGGTAAGCACAAGCTTCCCCCCGTTTGCGGCAAATGCCAGCATTTCCTTGATCTGACGATCACTCAGACAGGACGCGCTGGCGGCAATGAGAGTCTGATACTGACGCAGTTTATCATAATTGAGCGACGATTCAATCAGCACGGTGTACTGACGATGCAGGTCATTCATCGCCTGACATAATCCTGCCGGGTCAACATAATATGCCATCATCCTCGGCCAGTCGCGGCTCTGTGTGGAAAATAATATTGCGGTATCAGCCGCCGGAACTGCCAGCCTGCGGTCCATATTCTCTTTAAAAGCGGTAAAATCCGGGCGCCT
The DNA here is from genome assembly GCA_903821255.1 of uncultured Lentisphaeria bacterium. The sequence continues at coordinate 1,765 of CAIJKT010001069.1, forward strand.
AAGATTTGTTTCCGGATCAAATCG
>CAIJKT010001070.1 GCA_903821255.1 uncultured Lentisphaeria bacterium
CGGCGAAATCATCTATGACATCGGCGGCGGCATCCCGAACGGCAAAGAATATAAATCCGCCCAGATCGGCGGCCCCTCCGGCGGCTGTATCCCGAAACAGCATTTAAGTGTGCCGGTTGACTACGAAACCCTGACCGAACTCGGCGCAATCATGGGCTCCGGCGGACTGGTGGTGATGGACGATAATGCATGCATGGTTGACGTCGCCCGTTTCTTTCTGGAATTCACCCAGGATGAAGCCTGCGGCAAATGCGCCCCCGGCAGGATCGGAACCAAGCGCCTACTGGAAATGCTGGAACGCATCTGCTGCGGCAAAGGCGAGGAGGGCGACATTGAAAAACTGATTTCGCTCGGTGAAATGCTCAAAAAAACCGCACTGTGCGGCCTGTGCAAAACCGCGGCCAATCCGGTGCTCTCCACTATCCGTTATTTCCGCAATGAATATGAAGAACATATCCGGGAGAAACGCTGTCCGGTAGGGGTCTGCGCCGGACTGGTCAGAGCGCCGTGCCAGAGCGCCTGCCCCGCCGGGGTGGATGTGCCTGGATTCGTATCGCTGGTGGCGGAAAAACGCTATGCCGAAGCGCTGCGGCTGCACCGCAACAGGAATCCGTTCGCCGCCGCCTGCGCCCGCGTCTGTTACCACACTTGTGAAAGCTGCTGCCGCCGCGCCAGTCTCGACGAGCCGCTTTCCATTCGCGGCATCAAGCGCTTCATGGTTGAACAGGAAGTCACGATACAGGTTCCGGAAATCCGCGAAAACGCGGAAAACGCCAAACGGAAGATTGCCATTGTCGGGGCCGGTCCCGCCGGCTTGTCCTGCGCGTTCTTCCTGGCGCGCCTGGGCTATAAACCAAAAGTTTTCGAAGCCGAACCGCGTCCCGGCGGCATGCTGGTGCAGGCGATTCCGGCCTACCGGCTGCCCCGCGAAATCCTGGCCCGTGAAATCCGCATGATCGAACGCATGGGCGCGGATATTGAAACCGGGAAGAAGCTGGGGCATGATTTTACGCTGAAGCAACTTCAGAGCGAAGGCTATGAGGCGGTATTTGTCGCCATCGGCGCTTCCGCCTCCATCAAGCTCGGCCTGCCGGGCGAAGAGCTGGACGGCGTCACTCAGGCGCTTACTTTCCTCAAGCAATATAATGTCAAAGGCTCAGTGCCGGTCGGGGAAAAAGTGGTCGTGATCGGCGGCGGCAATGCCGCGGTTGACGCCGCCCGGACAGCGCTCCGGCTCGGCGCGGCGGAAGTTACGCTGGTCTACCGCCGTACCCGCGAACAGATGCCGGCCTACGAGGAAGAAGTGGAGGAAGCCGAAAACGAAGGCGTCAAAATGCTGATGCTGACCGCACCGTTTGAGATCACCGGAAAAGACGGTAAAGTGACGGGCATCAAATGACGGAAAAAGCGGCTCGGCGAATTCGACCGCACCGGCCGCCGCCGCGCGGATGATTCCGGCGAAAATGATTTTATCATTGAAGCCGATCAGATCATCGCCGCCGTCAGCCAAGCTTCCGAGGCGGATAATTATGTCAAAGATGTTAATCTGGAGCTGAATACCGCCAATTACATCAAGGCGGATCCGCTGACGGGACAGACCTCCGAAAAATGGATTTTCGCCGGCGGCGATGTGGTTACCGGGCCGTGGTCGGTAATCGAGGCAACCTGCTCCGGCGAGAAAGCCGCCGTCGGGATAGACACTTATCTGACGGGCGAAGACCATGCTTTCTGGCGTCAGGATAAAGAAACCGACGTCTATTTCGATCCGGATGCCGACCCGGCGCCGTATCCGCGCGAAAAACAGCCGTTGATCGCGGTGGAACGGCGGAGGAACAACTTTGATGAGGTGGAGCAGCCCTGGAGCGAAGCAGCGGCCATCCGCCAGGCGAAACGTTGTCTGCGATGCGATTACGGCAAAAAGCCGCGTGTGCAGTAAGGCCCGGGATACGAAATACTCTTTATCAAAGGAAATATAAAATGCCGAAATTAACCATAAATAATATGCCGGTGGAAGTCGAAGATGGAACAACGATTCTTCAGGCGGCGAAAAAAATTGAGATCAATATTCCGACATTGTGTTATATGCAGAATTTTGAACCGATCGGAGCCTGCCGGGTATGCCTGGTCGAAGTCGAAGGCATGCGCGATCCGGTCGCTTCCTGCTCGACTCCCGCCGCCGAAGGCATGAAAGTGCATACCAACAGCCGCAGCGCCCGCGATGCCCGCAAAATGGTGGTGGAACTGCTGCTGTCCGAGCATCAGGGCGACTGTCAGCTCTGCGACCGGAACGAAGACTGCGAATTGCAGCGGCTGGCGCGGGATCTGGGCATTAAGCTGATCCGCTATGAGGGGGAGAAATCCCGCAGAATCGTTGACGAAAGCACCCCCGCGCTGGTCAGGGATTCCGCCAAGTGCATTGGCTGCCGCCGCTGCGTGACCGCGTGCAACCAGGTTCAGGGCATCGGCTCGCTCTTTCCGCAGTGTCGCGGGTTCAAAACCTACATCGGGCCGGCTTTTGCCGGGAAATTGAGTTCCGTGACCTGTGTCCAATGCGGCCAGTGCGCGGCGATCTGCCCGGTCGGCGCTATTTCTGAAAGAGACCAGATTGATGAAGTCTGGCGGGCGCTGGATGATCCCTCCAAATTTGTCATTGTCCAGACCGCGCCAGCAATCCGCGCTGCGCTCGGAGAGTGTTTTGACTACAAACCCGGTACCATTGTCACCGGGAAAATGGTGACGGCGTTGCGCAAAATCGGCTTTGACGCGGTATTCGATACCAACTTCGCGGCCGACCTTACGATTATCGAGGAAGGCACCGAACTGCTGACCAGACTGAAAAAAGCGCTGGTTGACAAGGACAAAAGCGTCGCCCTGCCCATGTTTACCAGTTGCTCGCCGGGCTGGATCAACTACGCGGAGGTTTTTTTCCCGGATATCCTGCCCAATGTTTCCACCTGCAAGTCGCCGCAGCAGATGTTCGGCGCCATCGCCAAAACCTATTATGCGGAAAAAATCGGCAGAAAGCCGGAGGATATTGTAGTCGTGTCAGTCATGCCCTGCACCGCCAAAAAATACGAAGCGCAACGCGCGGAAATGAACAGCAGCGGTTATCGGGATGTAGATATTGTGCTGACGACCCGCGAACTTGGACGGATGATCCGGCAGGCCGGACTGGAGTTTGACCAGCTTGAAGACGGCGTCATGGATTCGCCGCTGGGAATTTCCTCCGGCGCCGCGGATATTTTCGGCAACACCGGCGGGGTTATGGAAGCCGCGCTCCGCACCGTTTATGAAATTGTCACCGGCCGCGATTTCCCGTTCCCGAAACTCCATGTTACTCCGATTGCCGGACTGGAAGGCGTCAAGGAAGCCTCGGTAAAAATTGAAACAACGGTACCGGAATGGGCTTTCCTGAACGGCGTCGAAGTCAAAGTGGCGGTTGCCCACGGCCTCAGCAATGCCAAAAAACTTATCGAGAAAATCAAGGCCGGCGAAGCCAGCTACCACTTTATCGAAGTCATGTGCTGCCCCGGCGGCTGCATCGGCGGCGGCGGACAACCCCGGCAGACGAATGACGAAGTCAGAAATGCCCGGATCAGCGCGCTTTATCGTGAAGACGAAGGCAAGCAGCTCCGGAAATCCCATCTGAATCCGGACATAAAGAAGCTGTACGAAGAATTCCTGAAGAAACCGCTCGGCGAAAAGTCCCATCAGCTTCTTCATACTCATTATCATGCGAAAGACAAAGTTTGACTGGCCACTAGCAGCTTTCAACTTGCAGTGAGGCGGATATGGCGGAAGATTCTGTCATTACAATCAATGCCATCGAATCCGGATGGCTGGAAATGCACGTCGCGTCTTCAGTCACTCCCGGCGGCCTTGTAGTAATCAGACTGCCGGCAGCTTCCTGTGATCCGCTGGGCGAATTATCGGCAATTTTTTTGGACATTGCGGCATTATACAATCCGGACGGCGTCCCGGCAGAGCCGGATCTCCGCTTTTATATTTTCTGGGAAATCGATCCGGTGATGTATTCTTATGTCTTTTCGCCGGAGAAACGGTGGCAGGTAGGGGTGGAACTGACCTGCTGTTCCGATATTCATGCCGGAATCCATGTCCGCCATGACGTCAAATTTTCCGCCCTGGTGGAATTCAGGCTGCTGGTGCTCAATCTGTACCTGGAAATGCGGAATATCTTGAAAAAATACGGATTGACCGGGTATCGTGAAAAATGGCAGAAACAGGATTTTCCCATTTCCGCGTTCCTGAAGATTTACGCGCTGGCAACCGGAACTCCTGTAATATCCGGTGATTTTGCATCAGAGATGAAAGCGTTGCAGGAAATCCTCGACAAAAAGGAATAATTCTTCAGGAGTTTTTCTCTTTACGAACTTTACGGAAAAATTGCTGCATCAGCGCACGGCATTCGGACTCTAAAACTCCGGCCTTGACTTCCACATTCCATAACATGCCTTTAAAGCCGGTGATGTCCAGGGCGCTGCCGGCAGCGCCGGAACGCGGGTCCGCCATGCCGTAGACAAGCCGGCGGACATGGGCATTGACCATGGCCCCGGCACACATGGCGCAAGGCTCCTTAGTCACATAAATGTCCACTTTATCCAGCCGCCAGTCGCCAAGAGCGGCCTCGGCCTGGGTGATTGCGAGTATTTCGGCATGGGCGGTGGCATCTTTCAGCAGTTCAACCTGATTGCCGGCGCGGGCGATGATCTCGCCGTCTTTAACGGCAATCGCTCCGACCGGTACTTCACCCGCCTCAGCGGCGGTTTCCGCCACCATCAGCGCGCGCCGCATAAAATATTCATCGTCGAAAAGAATCATCTTTTAGCTGCTTTGTTTTATTTCCGCAAATATTCCTATTCCGGCTTCAGAATTCTCGATTCCAGCTTTTTTTCCGGCACCTCGCCGATTCCGCCTCTTTTAACGCTGGCGCTGATAATGGTTGTTCCGTCTATAGAGAATCTGAATTGAACGGATTTATCTTTGAACTTGTAGGTGTAGAGAATATAATCATTCCCTTCAAAAGTTCCGATCGTGGCATCCTTTTGTCCGAAAATATTCTCCATTGACGTGGTGTCGCGCAAATATGAAAAATCCACATTTTCAGCAATGATGCAGGCGGCATTGTATTTATCCAGCGAACTGGTCGAAAGATTCGGATCTTTAAGCGTTGCAATTTCCGGGCCAAAATTACGGGCGATGTCAACATCCCCGGCCGGCAGTTTAGTTCTGCACCCGCCCGCCGCCAGCAGCAATCCGCAGGCGATCAGCATAACCGTAAGCAGCATGTATTTCTTCATAATATTCCATCTCCTTCTTTTTGAAGTATTCGTTAATTATATGACAGTCATAAACATTTATATGCCGGGAAATGAAACTATAATGAATGCCGGGAAAATGCAAATTTTTTCTGCGCTTTAATGTAAATTTTTCCACGCAGCTTTGACTTTTAATGCATATTCCAAGTGCGAGAGCATGGAACCGGCGTCTGTCATTTGCCGTCGGTATAAACTTCAATGCCCTGGATAATTTCATCCAGCACGGCTTCATAGCCCGGCAGCAGAGCTTCGTCTTCGATGGCGCGCTCCAGCGGCACGGCGGTAGACGGCGCAGACGGGGCAAAAACGGTGCAACTGTCCGGCACTTGTTCTTTGGACAATTCAAAGGTGCCGATTTTTTCCGCCAGCGCAATGCCTTCGCTTTTGTCCATTCCGATCAGCGGACGGAGTACCAGCATACTGACGGCGTCATTAATCGTATTGAGATTGACAATGGTCTGGCTGGCGACCTGGCCGACGGATTCACCCGTCACCAGGGCCATGCAGCCGGTTCTGCGGGCCACTTTTTCCGCAATGCGGAACATCATCCGCCGGTAAAGGACGGTCCGGTTCCTGGGATTGCAGTTGTCGCGGATCAGCTTCTGGATCGGTGCCAGATTGCAGATGTGCAATTTGCCGGGACGCTGAAAACGGTTTAATTCAACGGCGATCCGCTTCACTTTATCAATCGTCACTTGCGGAGTATATGGAGCGCTGTGAAAGGTGAGGTAGTCAACCCGGCAGCCGCGCTTCATCGTCATATAGCAGGCAACCGGCGAATCAATCCCGCCGGACAGCAGCGCCAGCACCGGCGAATTGCAGCCGACCGGCAGTCCGCCCGGCCCCTGAAATGATTCGTAATAGACGAAAGCGAATTCGTCACGGACTTCGCAGCCGACGGTCACATCGGCATCCGTCAGATTGACTTTCAGCCGTCCGTCATCGTATTTAATGGCAACGACTTTGGCCAGCCGGATTTCGATCTCTTTGGATATTAGTGGAAATTTTTTATTGCTCCGGGTCGCCCGGATGCGGAAAGCCGGAACCGTCTTTTTCGCCATTGCCGCCTGAATAAACCGGTCGCAACTGCCGTCAACCGCGGCGCAGATTTCCTCGATATCCAGTCCGCACATGATGACAGGGGAAAACGATTCGATGCCGAAGGCCCGGGGAAGCTGCTCTTTGATAATATCCAGTTCGCCGTCAGAAAACGGCTGTCTTGACGGATGCTGCACCCAGATTCTACCCCTGACCCGCGATACTTTGATCTCCTCGACCTGCTTGAGCAGATCGTAGATATTTTCAACTAGCCGGTTTTCGAACATCGCCCGGTTATTGCCTTTGATCGCTATCTCGTTGTAGCGACAGATGATTGCGTTAAACATGATTGGTTATGCGTCCTTCAGGTTGAAACCAAGTTCCCGGAGCGCGGAAAGGATGTCCGGATTCAGACGGGAACCGCTTTTGACGGCGACAGTATAATAAGGAAACTCGCGACGCAGCGGGTAGTCGCCGCGCTGCTTTTCAAATGTCTCCGGGGATGCCAGCAGTCTGGCGCTGTCGGCTTTGACGTCATAACTGACGCTTACCGCGTCAAGCAGCGTCTTTTCAAAAGAGCCCTGATCTGCCAGCGCAATTTCACGGTTGTCGGGTCCCGGAATATATGACGGATACCAGTCTTTCAGATTCAAACCGAAGAACCGGCAAAGCGCACCGACGCTCATGGCGGTGCCGTTGGCTTTGCCGTCAGTTGAATATCCGGCGATATGGGGAGTGCCGTAATCAACCAGCCGCAGCAGTTCGCAGTCAATCTCCGGCTCGTTTTCCCATACGTCCAGCACTGCGCCGCGAATTGTTTTGGCCGCTAGCGCGACTTTCAATGCGGCGTTATCGCAAACTTCGCCTCTGGATGAATTTATGAAGAAGGCTCCGGGTTTAAGCTTTTTCAGGAAGTCCGCATCCGCCAGATGATATGTCCGGTCCTTTCCTGCTTCCGTCAGCGGCACATGTAAAGTGACGAAGTCCGATTCGGACTGGATACGTTCAATGCTGACAAACTGTTCAGCCCCCTCTTTTTCAGCGCGGGGCGGGTCATTCAACAATACGTTCATGCCCAGCGCTCTGCCGGCGGCGGCAACCTTGGCTCCGACATTGCCGACGCCAACCACGCCCAAAGTTTTGCCGCGCAGCGCGATGCCGTGATCCGCCGCCAGATTGAGCAGCACGGATGTGATATACTGTTTGACGGAACTGGAATTGCAGCCCGGCGCGTTAGTCCAGGTGATTCCGGCGGCATCAAGATAGGCGGTGTCGAAATGGTCAAAGCCGATGGTGGCCGTCGCGATGAACTTTACATTCGACCCGGCCAGCAGTTTTTCATTGCATTTCGTACGGGTGCGGGTAATTAACGCGTCGGCATCGATGACATCCGCCGGCAGGGTTTTTCCGCCCGGCAGATACACTACTGAATCACAATATGGTTCAAGCACACCTTTAAGAAAGGGTATCTTATCGTCTGCAACAACTTTCATCTTCATATTCCTGGTTATGCCATTTTCAGCAGGGCGTCGCGGCCGGACATCCCTTTTACGATACCGTCTTTTTCAGCGCTTGCGCTGACGTTGATCACCGTCGCGCCGAGCATGTCATCGTATGTCTGGACGCCGGTGACAATGGCAACGGTTTCCTGAAGCTTATTGGCGGTTTCAATGCTGAAATAACCGCAGCCGAGAAAACCGTGCTTCCCTTTGATCAAAAGAATATTGGCCGACTGGGTCGGGATTCTGTACCCTTCAAATTCATATTTATCAACAACAATTTTTTTCATAAGCCGTTTTTCCTGTAAAATTGATTTGTAAAAAGGTGAATAATTACAAATTCATGCTATAATTAACTTGATTTGCAGAACGTATACAATATCCCGCTTTTAAAAAAAAGCTAAGGCTGAATTAAATAAGAATAAACGGAGCAAGGTGATGGAAGAAAGTTTTTTGCAGTCAAATTTCGCTGAACGACTGGGCGGTTCGTCATTC
>CAIJKT010001071.1 GCA_903821255.1 uncultured Lentisphaeria bacterium
CCTGTTTCCCTTGCTTTAACCATTGCATCGACGAAACTCCAATCATTATTAACCGGATATTTACCTGAAAATGCTGCACGAATTCCCCAATATGGATTAGATCCGCCATGCGGCGGTATAGTCATTGCCGGTTTTCTCCAATCCGCAGGCATCGGTTTGGCTGGTGACGCTTGCAACCCATAAACCAGTTTGCGGGGGGTAAGCAAATTGAATGGTTTATTGACAAAATATACTCGCAGGATTAATTTGTCCCCATTGCGGATTAACATTTGAACAGGTTTATTATCGTCAACCGAATAATTTTTATCATTATCACCAAACCAGGCAATGCCTCTATCCATCTCACCCAACCACAGATAAGGATGCATATTGCCATGCATATCACCATTGCCATTGTCGGTACTTTTCCATACTACATTTTCCCCTGCAGGAACTTTAATCGCTGGATTATTACGGATATTATTAGATTGAATAATGTGAAAGAGTTTAATTAAATCCGATCTTAATGGAATGTCCAGATAGAAATCAGTAATCAACGGTGTTTGATTTTTATCAGGGATAAGTTCCAGTTCAACTTTCATTGCGCCATCGTACTCCAGAGAACTGGTTGATTTTAAGATAAAACCATCGCCTTGTACTTCTGACTCATAGACTCCCATGCTATCGCTTTGTTTTAGCCATTTCCCCGCCGGCTTCTGCCAATTGCCATTTGGAGTATTATAATTATAGGACATGCCATTGGCTAACAAACTCTTACCTCTGCTTTGAATACTCTCAATCAGGCCAAATGCGTTAATTTCATATTCCCGGAGTATCATGGCAACATGATTATCATGGTATTGCAGTGCGGTAAATGGAGAATAAACCTGCTCGCTAATTCCCAAAGAATTTTTTTCCCATGGAAAATTAATCCTTTCAAAACACTTACTTAGAGTAGTAATATTTTTATTATTTTTAACTATATCAGCTTTAACTTCATAGATTCCATCAATTAATTTAGGTAAATACATGCTACCATTAAACGTTTTATCCTTCGATTGAAAGCCTGCTGTTGCAATAATTCTTTCCTGATTGCTAACTGTAATTTTAACTTCATAATCTGGCACAGGATTATCGATGTGAAGACATAATTTATTCAGAGTCGGATAGTAACTGATGGAAAAGAGGCTACGAGGAATAGCATTCAACCAGCGATTTTCAATGCTGGGGGGTAATTTCCAATTAACCTGATTTTGATAAAGTAATTTTTGTGAAGTACTGTCTATGACCTCAAGTGTGGCCTGATGACTAGCCTGATTATGGATTTTATTTGCCCCCATATTAAAAATAAAATTTCCACCTGTATTAGTCTGAATCTCATATGATTCCGGCATGTCAGAGTGTTTAACTGTCAATTTTAATCCATATTTTGCCTGGCTTGCACTGTTAATTTCTCCGGACAAATCAAGCTGCTGGCTGTAAATATCGCCAATTGAATTAATTTGAATCGCCGGAACTGTATCATCAAGTACTACTTCCGGTAAATTATTTGCATGAGTATAGGGGACTTGGGTCGGCAAAAATGGAGTTTGCTCATTGGGCCTTTTCCAATTCCGAGAAATGATAATACCCATTTTTTGAATTCCCGTGAATTTTAAATCGCTTAATGGTATGCTAAACTCAGCAACCCACATTTTCAGCTTTGCATCGAGCGAACACGCATATTTCACATTGCCATTCCAATTAGGATCATCTACTTTTTCCGTATTTTGGCGAATACTCGAAATTACGCTGTTTGCATTACCGATAAATTTATAAAAATCATGATTGTCATCCGAACGGCGAGGAGCTAAAATTATTTCAATATTATCGTCAAGAGCTATCTTGCCATCCCGCTGGTGAACCGTAGTTACTAGTTTTCCAGCAGTAGGCAATTCCGACAAAACACAAATGTATAAATTGTTGTTATCAAATCCGATAAAGGTCTGGCCGGTACGAGTACTTAGATTTAGCGTAGTACGATTAAAGAAACCATAAAAACCGGTAGCGCCAGCCCACTCGCCTGCTGCAAATTGTCCATCAATAGTTGGCGAGACTTTAAACTTTGCTATTGGCAACACTGCTTCAGCAGCAACCGGATTTGCATTGATAAAAAAAAGACATAGAGATAGTAGTAACAGGCTTTTCATTTTTCTCCATTTTTTTAGAATTAATATTTCCCGCAAATGCAGAAGTACACGTTCTTTTGCGCGGTAACGTTTATCCAATTCTGCATTTGCACTCGCGATGTCCAGTTCACATGTCCATCGGCAAACAGCAGATTAATTCCAGACGAGTGCCGGGCATTATATGACGAGCCGTTATCAGGATATACAAAGACCGACATATAGCCGCCATCATTGCCATTTTTAGGATTATAATAACCAGCATCTTTACCTGTGGAATCTCCGGCATAGATTAGCAGCGATGGCTTCTTTATCACTGTTCCCTTAATATACTTATCGTAAAAACCGCGATCTCCATTGACATTGCTCGTGATGGCATTGATCCCGATAGTTTGATAATTTATTAAGCGTCCAATCAGAGTACTGTAATCGGGAGCGCTTTTGACATAGGAATAACCGGCG
>CAIJKT010001072.1 GCA_903821255.1 uncultured Lentisphaeria bacterium
AGTGTAATGTTCACCTTTGCGATTGCAATTTGAATTTTTTGCGTCGCCGGTCCGGACCCTATGCGCTGGTGTCGTGCTAACCGAGTCAGATGGGGAACCAAGCAGCTCTATGCAATGATCCAGGTGCTGTAGGTAATCTGGCCGGCGACGCTCTTTTTACCGTTAAACGGAGTGTCAGTAACTCAATAAGGTCTTGAATATGAAGAGAGTAGATGGTCGCAGCAATGATCAGTTAAGAAAAATCAAAGTTGTCAAAGACTTTTTGACGCATCCGCTGTCATCGGTTTTGATCGAGGCAGGCGGCACCAAATTGATTTGCGCGGTATCGCTGGACCCCAAAGTTCCGCCCTGGATGAAGGCCCAGAGAGTATCCGGCGGCTGGGTGACCTGCGAATACGGCATGCTTCCGGCGTCAACTCATGATCGGGTCAAACGCGAAGCCTCCAGCGGCAAACAGAGCGGCCGCACCATGGAAATCCAGCGCCTCATCGGCAGAAGCTTCCGTTCCGTCATCGACATGGACAAACTCGGACAGAATACGATAAACATTGATGCCGACGTGATTGATGCCGACGGGGGAACCCGCTGCGCGGGGATTACCGGCGCCTCAATCGCCCTGCAACTGGCATTCAGCAGCGACCTCTGGAAAAAGCAGTTCGGCCCGTCGCCGATGCGTGAAAACGTCGCGGCTGTAAGCGTCGGGATCGTCAACGGCGAACCGGTGCTGGATCTCTGCTATGAAGAAGACTCCAATGCGGAAGTCGATATGAATGTCATTATGACCGAATCCGGCAAGTTCGTGGAGGTGCAGGGTACCGCCGAACGGCAGCCGTTTGACAGAAAACAGTTGAACGAACTGCTGGACCTTGCGGAATGCGGTTTGAAGAAAATATTTGAGATTCAGCGCAAAATAATCAGCGGCGTTGAACTGAAAGAGCACGATGGTCCGAAGCGTGCTCCGCGTCCCGGCGTTAAACTTGGCAGCCTGGGCGATATACTTGGCGAAGTCACACTCTGAAATACTGAAACAGGAGGCTTAGGCTTTATGGGCGAATATCAAGTAATTGCCAGAAAATGGCGGCCGCAGCGTTTTGCTGATGTCGTCGGGCAGGAACATATTGTCCAGACCTTGAAAAACGCCATCAAGCAGCAGCGTACCGCCCACGCCTATCTCTTTGTCGGGCCGCGCGGCATCGGCAAGACCACCACCGCCCGGATCTTTGCGAAAGCCATGAACTGCACCGCGCCCGAAGACGGCGAGCCGTGCTGCCGCTGCCAGTCCTGTCTGTCGATTGCGGACGAAAGCAATATTGACGTCATTGAAATTGACGCCGCCAGCCAGAACTCCGTTGACAATATCCGCGATCTGCGCGACGAAGTCATGCATGTGCCGATCAACGGCAAATATAAAATCTATATCATTGACGAAGTTCACATGCTTTCCAAACAGGCATGGAACGCGCTGCTGAAAACGGTCGAAGAGCCGCCGCCGCACGTCAAATTCATTTTCGCCACCACGGAAGTCCACATGGTGCTGCCGACCATCATTTCCAGGTGCCAGCGTTTCGACTTGCAGCGCATCTCCACGAAAATGATCGCCGACCGCCTGAACAAGATCGCGGCCGCCGAAAATGTCAAGATATCCAAAGGCGCGATTGACGCCATCGCCCGCGCCGCCGACGGCGGCATGCGCGACGCCCAGTCCCTGCTGGACCAGATGATCGCGTTTTTCAGCACCGAACTGAGCACCGGGATTTCTGAAGAACAGGTGCTCTCGCTGTTCGGCCTGACTGCCGCGGATGATATTCAAGCGCTGATCAAAG
>CAIJKT010001073.1 GCA_903821255.1 uncultured Lentisphaeria bacterium
AAGGTGGACCATTCAGCGTAAATCTGGAATATATTGCGAATAACCCGTGCCTGATTTGCCGGACGGATAATTGTCCCATATTTAACACGAATGATCCTTATTTTGGTATAGAGGCTTCACACCAAGACTATTTCATTGGTGCAAGACACTTTTTTGTGAGAACATTCAGTGTTTTTAACCCGATTCCCAAATGGGTCGCGGCGCGGCTAGAAGGCTCTGAGCAGTCAGAACATGATGTCCCCAAAAATAACGATCCGGCAGTTATTCTAGAAAAAACGGACCGCCAATCGACGGAGCATCTTGCGTATCATTTTGGGATTAGTAAGGACATAACTGAGGAAATTAATTTTGACGGAAGTGCCTGGAGCCAGTCAACAGTCAACATGACATATAAAATAGAGTCCGATGAGCGTTTTATTCCGTTTTTAGTTGAAGGTAACGTTTTGGCTTATTCTGTAATTGTAAAGAAAATCAACGGCAAAACGGTTTTTTTGCCAGTGACTTTCTATGTCCGAACTGACGACCCAACCGAAATACTGCTTTATATAATGCCAAATGGAAAATATCCACTATATGACGCTAACCTCATTTACAAAAATCAGAATGCCTGCATATTCCTTTTCGATATTTTAGACATCGCTATATCAAACTCCAGCACCAAAGATGCAATTTTTAGTTCTTTTTACGGCGGTATTACTGCTGTAAAGAAAACCGACTTCTCGCCGCTCTTTGGTCGTGATGTTTATTGGCTGCTCATCGATAGACCAGGTGCAGGTACGTTAGAGAAATACCGGGTAGCGTTGGAAGTATACGGGCAGCTTCTTGAGCATGGTGTTAATTTCAAAATAATCAAATTCAAAAATCAGGCCTGGAATGCCGTAAAGAACCCTTTATACGATCTTGAAGGAAAGTTTGATGGCTTTTCAGTGATGACCGTTAAGGAATTCCTGGCCGACGCAAAAAGTAATAAGGTTCATATTCCAGATACATTGAAAGAGGACGATTACGGTCTTATTAATGGCGAAGTCTTAGAAAAGATAAAAGATGAACCGTATCTGATTGAGCCAATCCTGCGCAGATCATCCTGGATGGTTCTATTCGCCGCTACTGGCGTTGGTAAATCATGGGCCGGGCTTAGTATTGCCTTGGCACTAGTCCATGGGAAGAATGTTTTTCAAAATAAGTGGAAGATTGACGGAAAAATTCGCAAAGTCTTCTATTGTAGCGGAGAAATGCGAAAAGGGGAAATCGGCGAGAGAGTCGAACGACTGCACGAGGCATACGCTGATAATCAGGTAAATAAGAAAAATTTCATCCTTAAACGTGGCACTTACCATGATTTGGCCTCCACTGAAGGTCAAGAAGATTTCAGCAAAGCTATCAATTATGCAGCAGAGCACGAAGGTACGCCAGGCTTGAAAGTATCTCTTGTGGTGATCGACAATCTGGCCACATTAACAGTTAATGGCGAATATGCTGCTAACTGGGAAAAGTTCTACCGGTGGATGTGCGGTCTTATGGATGATGGCATTTCGATTATCGTGATCCATCATACGAATCGCAAGAACGAAATCAGCGGCACTTCCAAGATTTCTGATAAAACTCACATGAAAATTCATGCAATCCAAGCCAGCGAAAACGATAACGTCGCGCTATTGCTTAAAGCGGAAAAAATCCGTTCTGAGCCTAAGAGCAGTTCAAATCCGTTTAAAGCTGAAATTAATTTAAAAACGCGGAATACTGGATGGATAGTTACTGAACTGAGTCCGGCAGAAGCCGAAAAATTGAACTCCAAAATAAAAGATGAAGATAAAGCAAAAACCAAGAAGCTTAAAAAAACGGTTGACACTAAGGCTAAGGGGTGGAAGGCGTGGAAGGCGATGACCGATGATGAAAGAGAAGCCGCGATCCGTGACGGCTGGCGTCGGAGTTATTCAAGCAAGCAGATAGCGAGTAATCTCGACGCTTCAGAATCCACGGTTACAACGTTTAGAAAGTTACACAAATTGCGGGCGATCGATCTTAAAAATGGCAGCACTGAACCGACAACATAGCAGAATAAGGCTTATATCGTGGGCATGGGTAATTTTATCCATGCCCCATAACCGCTACAGAATAAGATTCGGACATTATGCTTCAAATTTTCAATGTCGCCAGACGGACAATCGCGCCGGATTTTTCCATGTCAGGTTCAAA
>CAIJKT010001074.1 GCA_903821255.1 uncultured Lentisphaeria bacterium
ACGGTTGCCGGGAGTTCCCACTTTCTGATTTCAGAGAGTTCCGGACGGTGAATGACCGGGATCACGATGCTGCCGTCGGCGTCATGCAGCCCCTCCGGACCGGTTTCCAGCGGGGGCAGCTCCGGCGCCTTGATAAACCTTATCCGTTTACTGTCGAAAGCCATATTCGGCAGTTTCAGGTTGAATCCGACTTCGGTCTTCAGTTTTAAAGCTTCGCCTTTCAGCACGATCTGCTTCTTGAAAACGCTGTCCGGAATGAAGCGGTTCTGTTCGGAGACCGGTTTGCCCGGCAGGGAGATTTTTTCGCGGCCGCTGGCGAATAAACTGTTTTCCGGCGATGCGACGGTGTCCAGATAGCATTCCACGGGGTATGGCAGTTTCGAGTTGACTTCGACGAACAGATCGAGCGTTTCATCATCGAAAATAAAATCCGGGGTCCACAGTTTCAGCGCCAGGTCGGGCCGGGAATACGGTTTTTCTCTACCATCATCGAAACGGTACAGCCGCAGCGGCGAATAGGTTTTATCTTCAGCCGCAAGCGTGATTTTATCGTCGGCGCCTTCCTTCAAAATCAGGTCGATGGTCCTGCCGGGAAAAGTCTGCCCGTTGACCTCCCAGGCGCAACCGCCGCTGCCGCAATCGGTCACGGCATATTTTTCCCACAGGCATTTTTCACGTTTCCCGGTGTACAGGATGCAGGAGCCGGTTTTTATTGCCAGCGGATAAATGTTGCCGTCTTTGCTTGAGCAGGTTTCCGGGACGCAGGGCCAGCCCGGCGAGAAATCGTCATCCTGCAGCAGCGTGAACTCGTGGTCACCCGGTTTTTTCCAGGCGCAGGCCGCATAGGTGATGGCGAGATTCTTCTGGTAGTAGAATTTAAACGGGTACAGGCCTTTTTTCAGTTTGATTTTGCCGGTTTTTTCCCAGCCGGGATTGCGTTCATGTTCGCCGTACCAGTTGATCACAATTTTCTCATCAACCAGCAGCAGCGTGGAACTGCTGGTATTGACAGCAAATTCATACTCGCCGTCAGCGGGGATCAGCAGCATGCCGGTGATGCCCGCGGCAAAATTATTCCTGATATCGAACATGCATTTGTCCAGCAGCACCTGTTCCCAGTTGTTTTTCTCCTCGGCCGGTTTCCGCTTTTCGAAGATATAGATCATTTCTCTTTCGGGTACGCCTCTGGAGTTGATTTCCGCCTGTTTAAGTTCTTTCTCGCGGATGTTCCAGTAACGCTTCAGCCGCTTGAACGCCCATTCCTGCCGGATGGGATCATATTTCATGAAATACGGGCCTTTCAGGCGGCACTGGTATTCGACCCAGCCGCACGACCGGCGGTAGGAGGAAGGATTTCTCCAGGCCAGATAATCTTCGACATCATACGCTTTATCCCAGTCTTTGTCAAAGGGCTCATTATTCAGATAAAACTTGACGTCGGCAACGGGCCACGGATAAATATACCGGGCAAAGTAACGTTCCCAGCTCTGGTCGATGTAATACTTCACCATCCAGTTGGGGCGTCGGTAACGTTCTTCAATATTCTGCCGCTGCCGTTCAAGCCATTGTTGTTCGGTGATGTAAGCCACGCCGGCATGGAAAATCCTGATCCGCAGCCGGTAATTTTCCGGAACATTGCCCAGTTCTTTCGGCCACGGCGGTGCTTCCACCGGTTTTTTGAAGCCGAAGTAAATATAGCGCACCGGTGCTTTGGCCGCCGGACCGAAAAACAGTCCGAAATCCTTGTACAGAAAATAGGGAATTTTCCCGCCTTTTTCGTCGCGGACGTCAACGCCGTTGTCCAGTTTTTCCGGCAGGGCGCATAAACTTAGATCAAGGTAGCCGGTTACGCCGGGATTATCGGTTTTAACCGCCAGCCGGTATTCGGCGTCCGCCACCTGCCACGCCGGGGCTGCGGCAAAAGCATTGAGCAGCGGCAGCAGAAAAACGGCGATGAATATTCTTTTAATTTTCATTTCCGTTTGCCCTTTGCAGTGGTTTCCGGCGGCTTCGGCGCGGAATCGTATTTAGAGCAGAAGAAGCGGCGGATGAGTTTGAAGGCAATATCGGTTTTGAACGGCGGAATCTGAATTACAGATGGGCCGCCGTTGAGTTGAATATCTCTTGCGGCAATGACTTTGCCGGTGATGGTGTCGTAAAACCTCAAGGAATAAGTTCCGGCGGACAGCGGGTAATCAAGCGTGACTTGCAGATCTTTAGAGAAGGGCAGGACATCCTCTTTTTCCGGATAGTCGAACACATAGCGCCGGCAGAAGACCCAGCCGTAGACTTTTGATGCATCTCCGGCGGAGAAGCATTCGACAAAGTAATTCTTTCTGCCGAAATAGCTGGTCAAACAATCTTCCAGGGGGAGCCGCAAGCCGTTGATATAGGCCAGGTAATAGTCGCGTAGATTCCATTGCAGCGCCCATGAGCCGTCGGCCAGGGGCCGGGAAGGGATGTACTCCGGCTGAGGCCGCGGGGCGGCGGGATCAATTACGTCCAGTTCTTTAAATCGCATCCGGGGGTCGCGCAGATCGATGCCCCTGATATATTCCGAAAGTCCTTTATAATGACGGTAGTGATTGTTCAAGTGGATGAAATCGTGCCACCAGAGGAACGGAGTTCCGGCCTGTTCCTTGAAGAACGCGCTCCACAATCCGGAATGGATGTCGCCGACAACCTGCTCGGCTTTGCCGCCGGCCCAGGTGCCGCCGAATTCAGTAGCCAGCACCGGGCGGTTGAAAATCAGCAGCGCCGCCGCCTGCTGGCGCATCTGGTCCACAAAATGGATTTTAGTGTTCCGGTAGGCGTCGCCCGCCACATAGGAAAATTCCGGCATGGCGACTACTTCGGGGAATTTGAGCTGATCAAGACAGCTTCCGCTGTAATGGGTGGTCAGCATGTGTCTGCCCTGATCCATGACTTTAAGTTCATTCGCGGAATCGCGGTGCCAGTCGGCGAATGCGCCGCTGTCATAGATGTCCTTGAAGTTGCTGACCAGGTTGCCTTCGCTCCAGAATTCGATGCCGAAGATATTGGTGTAAGCCCCCCATCTGGCGGCAATATAGCGGTTGCGCTGACGGTTCAGCTTTTTCGCCCGGGGATCAAAGAAGAATGCTTCCGGAGATTTCAGGAATCCGCCGTTGGAAAAGGCGAACGGATTTTTTATATTGAACGGATTGTCGTCCCATTCCTGATCGCTGTAGTCGGAAAGCTTGCCGTGGTTGTCCAGCGTCAGATGAATGTAGATGTCTTTTTCGCGGGCGTCATTCAACACGTGGTCCAGCCGCCAGGCGTTGGCCAGATTGTAGCGGCCCAGCCCGTAATAAAACGGACGGCAGATGCTCCATTCCAGCGCGAAAGACCAGGATGCCATCCAGATTTCGACGGCGTTGACGCCGCCAGCGGCCATTGCCGCCAGGTATTCGTCGTAATCGTAGGTGCCGCGGTCGGGAAGGTGGCCGAATTTAAACTGCTTTTCACTGCGCAAGTCAATATTGGTATGGGTATTGATGCCGATGGGAAAGAAGAATTCCCCGGTGGAAAATTCAAAATAACGCGGGTCGCGGAGACTGGGGCGGACATAACCTTTGCGCCCGGAAAGCTGTACGGACAGACTCTTCCACGGGCTGACCAGCAGTTCCGGCGCTTTCCCGGATTTGTCTTCGACCACCAGCCGCAGCCGGTATTCGCCGGTGCGTTCCGGGGTGAACCGGAATGCCCAGTGCGCCTTGCCGGAAGGGATGTTTATTTCGCGGGTGAAATGCTGCTGCCGGATAAAATTCTGCGTGTAGAATGCCGGCCAGCGGATGGTTTCGCCGCCGGGCGCCACCGCTTCGACGTCGGCGCTGATTTCGTCCGGGTCGAACGGATTGCAGTATTCGCGCGTAAGCTCAAAATCGCCTTGAATGATTTCGTAGCGCTCACAGGTGCCGGGCATTTCCCAGTTCAGCAGTTGCAGCGGCGGAACCGTCCTGACGCCGCGGAGTTCCAGGTTGCGGCATTGGATATTGAACTGCCTGGCCGTGTTGCCGTAAATGGAAAGACCGGCGGTAAGCATCGCGACCTGATGGCGTCCGTCCCAGGCTCCGCCATGACCGACCGGGATCAAGGCGGACCCGCCGGCGATGTCTGTTTCCAGCCGTTGCCAGTCGCCTGGAATAATCTTATATTCGTGCTTTGTTTGAAACCACAGCCCGTCTTTGTCTTTGATAAAGATGACAGCAGAGACCGGAGCCGGGCTTTCACTCTGCACTTTGACTTCGATGGAGAGAGTTCTCTTCAGGAAGATATCTTTTTCCGGGCGCAATGTCTGACGTTCTTTTTCCTTGTAAATCAAGGCGGAACCGGGGAGTGTCAACGCCGTGACGGCGGAAGAGTCAGCGGCGGAACCCAATTTTTCAGCGGGCGAACCATTTTTTTCGGCGAACCAGCTTGCTTTGTCAAAACTCCATCCGTCAACACAAAAAAAAGCAACAGTCAACGCGGCGGCGATCAGCGTTTTTTCAAGATATCTCATAAATTTGCTACAGCTTACGTTTTATAATTTCCGGCGGAGAAAACAATTATAGCCAGTCCCCGGAACTGCTTTTTCAATATTATAGCTCCTGAAACGCATCTTTTATCGCGATTATTGCCTCTGTCGGCAACAAAATCTGACAAAAATGCTAAAATAAACCAGTTTTCATGTTTTCAGGCAATAAA
>CAIJKT010001075.1 GCA_903821255.1 uncultured Lentisphaeria bacterium
CAAAGACGAAGGTGGTCGTATTAATCAAAAAGTTTTAAAGCTGTTTGACTTTCACAAACAAGAGAAGTTGTTAATTCCATGCACAACATGGGTTAAGGATTTTAAACCTAAAATCGTTTGTGTGCCTTTGCCCAAAGGACAGATTCTTTACAACTTGGATTTGCTTATTAATCCAGATATTAAGGCAGTCATTTTAACCGATTCAATCGAGATCGCCGACCAAAACCAAATCAACAACCAGCAAATCGTATGGACCAGTTTTCTGCATGAGTTGTCCTCGGTGGACTGGAGCCCTCTGAAAGAACTTGAGAAGCGTCAAGTTCCAATTTATTACCTGATCACAAACCACTCTGGTCGGAGCCTGGCGGAAGCTTATGCAGAGGCCTCCCGAATTTCCTCATACCTGACGAATGAACAAAAGCTAGGATTAAAGTTTATCCAAGTCGCCGTTAATCATAACGAAGAAAGCAGAAAAATCATTTGGAATCTCTCAGATATTACTACAGCTAAAAACACCCACGAAGTTGTTAATCGAGACGGAAGCGTCAAAATAATATCGCAAGATGAATTTAATAAATATTACGAGAAGTCCCAAACTCGCATACCTGAATTTTGGGAGAAGCAAGATCAAAAGCCCGAAACTATAACCGATGAACATGGCAAGGATATGGATGGGACTCATCGAGCAATAGATTATATATTACGCCCGTTTATAAGAAGAAAAAGTTTGGTTATGATCTATGCAGACGCGGGTATCGGGAAAAGTGCTTTCCTTTTTAGTTTATGCGCATCGATTGTTTCAGAAAATAAAATATTCAAGCATCGGTGGTGGACCCCTATGTATGTACCAAAAAACAAGTCAGGGATAAAAGTTTTATATATCGACTATCGATATAATCAAGTTCGACAGCAAAAGAGAGAGAAAGACTTTATTAACACGTATTTGCCGTCTAATGACCCAAGGTCCGGCAATCTGATTTTCATCGACGGAAAAACCATTGAGGCGGATCCGCAAGACATCTCCCATCATCGAAAAATTTTAGAGTTATTGGATAGTAAGAAGAACACGGGGTCGCCAGATCATCCTGTCGATTTGGTAGTGTTTGACTCATACTCCGAAATGACACATGAAAATGAAGTCCCATCCTCCTGGGGTAAAATCAAGCCTTTGTTTGACAGTATAAAGCAAGCAGGAACGGCTGTCCTTTTAATTCATCATGCCAATAATGATGGAGATCCTAGGGGATATGCTGTGAAGAAGGATGCTTGTGACGTTGTAATCAAGTTGAATTTATCAAAAGGGACTTCCACCAAAGCGTTTACGTTAGAGGTACCGAGAGTAGTCGAGTTTGACAAGTTTACGGACAATTCAATCCCAACGGACGGGACGCAATTTCAGATCAAGTATGACTTTGATGATGAAGACTCGACCTATTCTGACGGGAAGAAAAAGCAGGAACGAAAAAAGTGCTGGCAGGCATTAGATGATAAAGGCATTCCGGCTGATGCCGTTGCCGCAAATAGTGAATTGGAAGTTTTAATTAAAGAGTATAAATCCGAGGGTTTTGATCGCGGAGAGATTGCCAATATGCTTGGGCAGTCAAGAAGCAAAATGTTTGAAGATAGAAAAAATGTTAAGTCAACTAAAACGTAATATTTTAAACTGATAGTATAATCTCCGTATCCAATTCTCACACACACACCTGTTGGTGGTGGGGATTATTAGTCTCGACGCCGGAATCACGGCGTTCTTTACCCCGGGTTGCATCCGTCTGCGGTCAGCAAAGCCATCTGCGGCATTTGATATCTAGCCGGTGGCAGTTAGATTTTTTGCCATTGGGATTTCGTTCATGCCGAATATGCGCCACGTTACTTGCTGCAAAATCTCTTTACCAAACCATAGACTTGGCTTTCATGTCAATAAATTAAAGGACTGTGGGCACTCTTAATCGGAAGTCCACCGGGTAAATATGGACTGATCCCTATTCTGCGTGGAGTCCGCAGGTGTTAATCTGGACCGGCAATTCTGGACTTTTGTGCTTAGAATCCAGAGTCCAGATATCACAGTTCTAAAATATAGGTGGGTGTTATATGGCTAGCTGCCCCACCGTCTCTGCTCTTCGACCGCATCCATGCCGGAACGCCCACCTTGCTGGGAGTTCCAAGGCAAGCAACTGCCAGAAATTTCGCCATTTGACGATGCTTGTCTGGATAGGGAATTGCAAGTTTCCGCCGGTCTGTGACAATTACCGCGAACCTTATTTTCATCAAAAGATTGGGCGCTTGCGATTCGATTATTACTTACCTACAAGGCAATTTTTCGTGTCCCCTGGGTAGCTGTACCGGTGATGATTATTTCTGTCTTTGCCGGTTCTTGGACCGCTACCGGCACAGGCGATTCTTCCTGATGATTCGATATGGCAAAGATATTATGGATTGCCGATTTATTTGGCATCGCCTATACATCGAACCGCAGAGCGTAGGCTCTGGGTTCGATGTTTCAATGGCCACGGATCAGAATGTTGCCGACACAAAAGCAGACATGGCGAATACCGACATATCAGGTGATATTTTCCGGAGGGGATGGTTGACTATCTGGGAATGTAGATGCTGGAACAAGGCATAAGCAAGATTATAATTGACGCGGTGACGGCAAGAGTGGCGTTATCAGAATTTAGGGGAACATAGTCAATTTGCAGTAGTGGCGGCTTCAGCATTAACGTCTGTGTCGTTTGACATTATGAATGTTATCAGGTCGCCCAGGCGGTATCGAACCGCTGCCCCCAAAGGCCTGCGTTTAAAGCTGAAAGCTTCTTCTTTCTCAAGTTTTTTAAAATTGGCCAAACTGATCCCGAGCATTTCACTGGCTTCGCGTTGGTCGATGAGGCGTGGCTGTACCGGCGGCAATAACTCGCCTTTATTTGCCAGGCTCTTGAG
>CAIJKT010001076.1 GCA_903821255.1 uncultured Lentisphaeria bacterium
GGGTGGTGGCCGACAGTACGGGCAAGGTTACGGAAGCAAACGAAAACAACAACATTCTGGAAAAGATTTTCGTCATTGCAAAATAATTAAGGAACTGCATATACATGGGATATAAAGTGAAAATTCAAAAAGGCCAGCGTCCGACCAACCGCGCGTTCAAGGTGGTGATGCCCACCGCTATCGCGGAGGCCATCAAAATGGAAAAGGGCGAGGATTTCGAATGGCTGATCGAAGACAAAAACACCCTGGTATTATCCAGGTGCAATAAGCTGATGCTGCGGGAAGCAAAGCTGTAAATAAGCAAAATACGAATGCGAAGCAAAAGAATTTACCAGGGGGTTTGTCCGCAAAAACATGAACATTTAATCAAAGGAGGAATCATCAGGCGAGTTGACAGGGCGCTTCATCAAGGCTTGGAATCAGGAAAACCTTTCATTGATTCAAAGGGGGTATTAATTTTAAGCATTCCTAAATTCAAGGGGTAAATTATGAGACGGGGATCTTTTAAAATCATCGTGCTGTTAATGGCCAACTGGATACTGCTGCTGACAAATGTCAACGCGGCACCGCTGTTAAAGATGCAATTTACGGATGACACCGCAGGCTCGCCGCCGGCCACCGCAACTGCCGTGCAGGGCGGCGTCAGCGTAAAACCGACCAGTCTTGTTACTTATACCGACGCGACAATATTAGTCCGTTCCTCGCCAATCGACTCAGGCTCCAACGAAATGTTTGAATCAAGCAAAGTGGTGGAACTAAATGATACCAGCGCCACCAACAATGCAGTGCTCCGTTTTGACGGCAATGCGGCAGATGCGGCCGGCGGCACTGCAAAACTGCGCATTGATCTGGATATTATGCTGGACTCAACCGTAACAAGAACAGGAAATATGTTTGTCACCATGAAACAGGTCAACAGCAACACTGTTGTCAGTTCAGTGACGATTAACTTCGGCAGCGGCCAGATAAGTTTATCAAATTATAATGCCGCCGGAACTTACCTTAACGATGTCGTCGTCGGCACCGCGCCTTTAGGCAAAAGTTTTCATCTGCAGATAAAATTGGATTATGCCGCCGGGGCTGTGACGGTGAAGGCGGATGGCCTGCTTTACACCCCCGGAACATTAGCCTGCACCACAACCACAACCGGAACTTTTGCAAAAAATATCAGTTTCGGACGTCTGGATGTTTTCACCTCAACTATAGCCACCGGCAAATGCCTGTTGGATAATATCTCGATTACCGCCATCCCGGATCTGCCTGATGCAAGCGTGGCCACATATGGAGCCGTCGGAGACGGCACAACTGATGACACCGCCGCGCTGAACAACGCATTAAACGCTTTGGGCACATCAATAGGCAAACTCACATTCGGAGCCGGTCAAACATATTTGATATCTGCGGGATTAACCATGAACTCCGGACGGAAAGATTTCACCATCGAAGGCAACAATGCGACAATTAAAGTTAAAAACGGCACTCCAATTTTAGGCGGATACTGGGGAATCTTAATCTACAATGCCGAGAACTTCATAATTCAGAATCTTACGATTGACGGCAATCGCGCCAGCCGAATCCCGGTTGAAGCATACGCGCATAATTTAATGCTGCAGCAATGCAGATTATTCAGGATTGAAAATGTAACAGCTAAAAATGCGGTGAGTGACGGGTTTTATGTGGAGGCGCAGAACCGCGCCAATACCGAAACCTTTTCGCGCAACGGGCTGTTCCTGAATTGCTACGCAAGTAATTGTTTCAGGCAGGGGATGTCCGTCATCAACGCGGATCATCTCTATGTTGTCGGCGGAAAGTATGAAACCACCAGCGGCACAGCGCCTGAAGCCGGCATTGACATTGAAGCGGATGCCGGCACCGCATCGCCGGGCAATATGGATATCATCATCAGAAACGCGGCATTCTCCGGCAATAATGGTTTTGGAGTGCAAATCAGTTGTATGGGAAATCCGCGCAATGTTACAATTGAAGACTGTTCCTTTTCCGCGGATAATGCCGGGGGGGTTGATCTCGGCTCCGAATATTCACTGGTCAGAAATAACTTTTTTGAAAATTTCACCCAGTCCACCCGCGGGATCGTGGATATTTACTCCACTAATAAATTCAACGAGCATAACATAGTCA
>CAIJKT010001077.1 GCA_903821255.1 uncultured Lentisphaeria bacterium
CCTTGTCGTCTTCGATTTTCTTGTTCAATGCAATAATTTCTTTTATCAATTCCTGATTGCTCTGCTCCAGCGCCTGATTGCGTTTTACTAAATCCTGGCAGCGCAAATCCAGGTCGGAAACCTGGCTCTGAATTCCGTCAATGCGATTGGCGCTCTCCTGAAGCTGTTTCACGTTCCGGGCAAGCTGCTTATTCGCCCGGATGTTATCAGTGGAACTGGCGGACAGTTCGCGGAGCTTAATTTGTTCCTCCGATTCCGACGAATTGAACATGGCGCACCCGCTTACCAGCAAAGCGGTTGTCAGAAACATAGCGGTTGTTAAAACACGGTTCATCTTCTCTCCATATTTTTGTAATTTTGACAGTGGAAAATATAATGATTCAGCCTGATATTACAATCATCAAGGCGATCTTTCAGTTCAAAGTTTTTACTGAAGTATTCTCCTTTACATAATTTCTTGCAAAAAAATTTGACTGCTGAGGTTCAAGGCGTATTTTTAGAAAGGATAATTTAAGACAAACCCGTTCCGGAGAGAATTGTGGCCGCCCCGGGATTAACTTTAAATTTTAAGGATGAGCATCCAATGTTTAAAAATGGTCTGGTTTCAATTTCTTTCAGAAAGTTTTCTCCAGAAAAAATCGTTCAAATGTGCGCCCAGGCCGGGTTGGACGGGATTGAATGGGGCGGCGATATTCATGTGCCGCACGGCGATCTCCAGACCGCCGCCGCCGTGCGTAAAATAACCGCTGACGCGGGACTGCATGTTGCGGCTTACGGCTCCTATTACCGCGCCGGCGTCAGCGAACAGGCGGGCCTGGCATTTGAAACTGTTCTGGCTTCGGCTGTTGAACTAAAAACTCCTACCATCCGGGTATGGGCCGGCGGACATGGCTCGGCGGAGGCAGATGAAGCCGGACGCATGAGCGTCATCAGCGATCTACGCCGGATTGCCGCGATGGCGCGGCAGGCGAACATTTCGATAAGTCTGGAATTTCACGGCGGAACCCTGACAGACACCAACGCGTCTACAATCAAACTGATGGATGAATTAAACGGAACCAATGTCTTTTTCTACTGGCAGCCGCCGGTGAACCAGCCGTTTGAATACTGCCGCGAAGGCCTGTCGGCCGTGCTGCCGAGGATGACCAATATCCATGCTTTCCACTGGGTGAATCTGGAACGGCGCCCGCTGGCGGAAGGCATTACGAACTGGAAGAAATATCTGGAAATCGCCGCTGCTGACGGCAGGGATCACTATGTCATGCTGGAATTTATCCAGGAGGACAGCGAAGCCCAGTTCCATGCCGATGCCGCGATTCTTAAAAAATTG
Source organism: uncultured Lentisphaeria bacterium (assembly GCA_903821255.1). The sequence continues at coordinate 1,331 of CAIJKT010001077.1, forward strand.
ACCGAACCATACGATTGACAGACAAGTACCGCGCATTTTAATATACAGGAGGAATCATGGCGGCTCAACAGAAAATAGTCGGCGTAAACACCGATGGCAATACCGGTTACTGCCTTTATCTGACGCTGATTTTTATAATCGCGGCGGCGGCGCTGGTCTATATCGTCTATCTCTTTGTTTCAGCGCCTGCGCACACAATGGATTCGGCGTTGAGCAATGCGAAAAAGCTGTTGCAGACGGAAATAAAGATCACTGAAAAAATCACCTCCGAATTCAGCGCCATCGACAGCAGGCAGGATCTGCTGGTCTGCTCCGAATACAGTTTCCTGTCGGATTTCAAGACCATCGCGGTCACTAAACTGGCGGTTACCAGCAAAGGCTATTTTGCTTTAAGGGTGCCGGTGGAATATAATTTTTATGTGCCGATGAATGACCGCAGACAATGGCATTTCAAGTACAGCGACGGGACGGTCTGGGTTGACGCGCCGGAACTGAAATGCCTGACCCCGAATATCAAGTGGCGGGATTCCGAAGAATTCATTTACGGCGGGCTGCTGATCGACAGCCAGAAATCATCCGATGAGCTGAAAGACATGCTGCTCAAGCAGGCCAGAGTGTCTGCCGCCGCCAGCGCCAGGTCGGATAATGTCCGTCATGCCGCCCGCATCAGCCTGGCCAAATTTCTCAATGAATGGCTTCTCCTGAAATTAAAAAATGAATTGCAGATAAATTCCGTCGCCATAAAGTTCAAAGACGAAAACAGCTATCCGCCGGTGCTGTTCGCGGTTGCCAAACCACGGGTTCCCGTTGAGAAAAGCGAATTGCCGGAATCTCCGGGCGGCATCGAAAACAAATGATCCAGCGAGGCTGCCATGAATAAATTCCTGCAGACAGTCGGGCTTGATCCGCTGGTGGCGTTTGCGGTTATCGCCATTGATTTCATGCTGTTTGCGCCGGATTCCACCGGCATCGGCTGGGTGATTTCCTGCATCGTCGGTTTTCTGCTGATTTTCCCCTGCATCCTGCTGCAGCATTTTTCATTCGGCGACAAGTGGATGGTCGCTGTAGCCAAAGGCGTCATTGTCGGCATTTTAACCGCCATCCCGACGCCGCTGCCGTCGGTTGTGACGGGTGCCGTCGGCGTGGCCGGCCTGCTCTCGCAAATCAACAGGAAGCAGTTACAGCCGCCTGAGCAATAAAAAACGCCGGGCGTTGATTCCCGGCGTCTGTTTTCAAGACAACAGTCAGCCTTTAGCGGCAAATTCGGAGCCTTTTTTCACCAGCTCGGTGATTCTTACTACTTCCATTCCTTCGTCAATAGTGATCGGATACGGCTTGCCTTTACGGATCGTATTATACAAGGCTTGCCAGATATCATAGGTGTCACATTTGGACTTGGGCGCTACCGCAACGGTCTTTTCGACCCATTTCAACACTTCCTCATTGCCGAAAACTCCGTTCAGCGGCGGATTGTCGGGATAGGCTTTTATTTTGAGAAATTTCTGTTTCGGGTCAATATATCTCATCGTGATCGTATTGCCCTGGCAGGTCAGCGCGCCTTTGTTGCCGAAAATGACGTACTCAGGCTGGGGAATCGCCACGCCGCCGCTGATTTCCAGATCGACAATCCGCCCGTTTTTACCGGTCAGCACGATTTTCAGATGGTCTTCGGCATCGCCCACCGCGGCAATCTTCTTCAAATCGCTACAGACTTTGGCGACCGGAGATTCCAGGAAACGCAAAGCATGATCAATGATATGCGGCCCCCAGTTGTTAAGCTGTCCGCCGCCGCATGCGATAATGGTCTGCCAGTCATTCCGGCGCTGATAGCCGTGACGGTGCAGTTTTACCTCGTAAACCTCGCCCAGCACGCCGCTGGCGATGATTTCGCGGATGTGGTTGAACGGCGCCTCGAAGCGGCGGTTATGCCGCAGAAACAGTTTGCCCGGATATTTTTCCGAGGCCTTCTTCAATTTCTTCGCGTCCGCATATGTCAGCGCGACCGGTTTTTCCAGAAACACATATTTGCCCGCGGTCAGCGCCTTGAGCGCATGGGCGGTATGATCCGGCGAACGGGTGGCGACGGAGACCAGTTCCACTTCCGGGTCTTTCAGGAATTCCTCCTGTCTGCTGTAAAAACGGCAGGACGGCACTTTCTCCTTTGCCGCCTTAACGCGGTCTTTGGCGATGTCGCAGGCGGCGACAATTTCAAACATGTCAGGAAATTTTGCAATCTCGGAAACATGCATGCAGTAACCGGCACGTCCGAGTCCCCAGATGCCAACTTTAATCTTTTTCATAATCCGTTTACTTTCCTATTACATTCTTGACAAATTTCAAACTTACTGCCAGATCCTTGAGCGGATCGCGCAGATGAACATCGTGTTCAATATGAACCCAGCCGTCCCAGCCGACTTTCAGCAGCATTTCAATGACTTTAGTATTGCTGAAACCGTTATTGCCGGCGCCGAGTTCGCAGAAGCGGTATTCCTTGATGCCGTCCGGGCGGGTCCCGCCGGTCAGGAATACGTCTTTCAGATGCATTACCGAAATGCGCTGGTGATATTTTTTCACGATCTCAACCGGATCGCCGCCGGCCATGCTGAGATGTCCGGTATCAAACACGATTCCGGCATCGGGACAGGCTTTCAGGAAATCTTCAAGTTCCTGCTGGTTTTCAACACGCTGTCCCATGTGGTTGTGGATGGATGCGGTCACCCCCCACCTGGCGCAGGATTTAATCATGGCGTTGCAGCGGCGGCAGAACACTTTGAAGTCAATGTCGCGGTCATTCTGGCCCGGGGTGAGCCAGACATATTTTTTGTCCAGCGCGGCCGTCCACTCGGTGGTGATCTGGACACTCGGTCCGCGGCAGGTGCTGAAATCCATGCCCAGTTTGCGGTACAGCGCCGCTTTGTAAAGTGCGTCGGCGGGACTTACCGCCTCCAGGCGCTCAGTTCCATTGAATCCCAGTTTCTTCAGGTCCAGCAGACGCTCCTCAATGTCGTAAAGCCCGCCGTACCACACGTTCATTCCGTAATCAGCCACACCGAATTTCATTTTTTTTACCCTTTAACTTTGTTTGGTTAAATTTATAATTGACAGTCCGCCCCGTTTGAGGTAATCCAGACTGTTTGACAGTTCTTCCAGAGGATTGAACCTGAAATCTTCCGGTTCGATGAAAACCCAGCCGTCATATCCTGATTTGATCAATAGTTCCAGCGTTTTCCGGTTGATGACCCCGAATTCGCCGCTGCCGAGAGCCCGGTATTCAATCTTCCCGTTTTTGCGGTCCGTGATTTCGGCGTCTTTCAGATGCACCGCGCAAATCCGGTTCAAATATTTTTTCACGATCTCAACCGGATTGCCGCCGGCCAGCCCGATTTCGCCGATGTCAAACACCAGTCCGGCCCGGGGGCAGGCTTCCAGATAGCGTTCGATCTCATCTTGAGTTTCCAGCCGTGAACCGACATGATTATGGATGCCGCATTGCAAACCCCGTTTCGCGGCGACGGCGGCAAACGCGTTCACCCGGATGGTAAAAGTATCAAAATCCAGTTTAGAGTCCAGGCTGCCGGGAGTGATCCATACATATTTTTTGCCGAGCCCGGCGGTCCACTCCATTCCGGATTGAACGGATGGTCCGCGACAGGTGCTGAAACCCATGCCCAGTTTGCGGTATAAAGCGGCTTTCCACATCGCGTCTGAAGGGCTTGCCGCCTCCAGCCGTTCGGTTCCGGATAAACCGAGTTTTTTTATGTCGCGGAGGCGGGTCTCGATATCATACAAACCGCCGTCATGGACATTCAGCCCGTAATCAGCCACACCGAATTTTAACATAATTTTATTCAGTCATAATTGACTATAATGGATTATATGATTATACTATAAAGCATGACATCCTTATTTGGAATAGATTTATTGAGCAAAAAACTGGACTTTTTGATCATGAAGTATTTTGACGGCATTAATTTTATCGGCTGCGGCGAAGACCCCGTTCACAGCTCGGTGCAGAAGGACCGGTTCTTCGATGGTTATTACGGAATTCAATATAATCACAGCGGCCCGATGGAGTTCGCCACAGGCGACATTCCGCGCCGGCAAATTGAAGGGTCTTACGCTTTCATTACCCAGCCCGGCCTGAAATTTTACTACGGAGCTCCGGCCGGCCAGGTCCGCCATCATGTTTTCGCCTGTTTTAAAGGCCCGCGGGTGGACCGGTTCATCCGCCTTGGCCTGCTGGCAATCAACCCAAATCTGCCGCTGATCAGGATCATCAACGCCGAACGCTTTCTGTCCGTCCTGCGCGAACTGATTGCGAATATCCGGCATAATCCTCCTCAGAATTATAACCGCGCCGTGCTGCTGGTGGAGGATCTGCTGCTGCAACTCCATGAACAGCCTTCCGAAAAGCCGGAAATCAACAGCCATTTGATCCCGGGATTGAAGCAACTGGTAAGCACCGTGGAGCAAAACCCGCAACTGGAATGGGATTTCACCAAAGAAGCCGCCGCGCTCGGGGTTTCCTATCCGCACTTCCGTCGGATTTTCCGTCAATACGCCGGAACAGCCCCGGTAAACTATCTGATTAAATGCCGTCTGCGCAACGCCGTCTGGCTGCTGCTGCACTCCGACGACCAGATCAGCGCCATCGCGGAAAATTGCGGCATTCCCGACGAGTTTTATTTTTCCCGCCTGTTCAAGAAATACTACAATCTCCCCCCGCTGACCTATCGCCAGGAATTCAAAACCCGCCCGTAATTGCAGTTGCTATAATTCAGGGAACAAGGTGTAATGCCGTTCTTTTCCAATAACGGCATTCCGAATCAGGTTTGCTTCCTGAAAGCTATGGGCATTGCTAATACACTATGTGGTTACGCCGATATTTTTTTTGCGCTTCTGCAATTTTTTTGCGGGAAGCTTTTTTAACATAACTCCCGCGGAAGATTGCCTCGCTTGGAAATTAAAGTAAACGGAGTTTCACATAATAAAAGAGGTTCAGAGATCTTTTCTTTTGAGTTGTATCAGTATCTTCCGGCAAAGCGCGTTAAGCAGAGCATCCCGCTCCGGAATATCAGAATTATTGTTCCTGATCAGGACGTCGGCAAATCCGGATGTGGGCTGAATGAATTGTTCGTGCCTTGGCACAACGCATTCCCGGTTATAAGCCAGAATATTCTCCCGGCTGCCGCCGTAACCTGCGGCCAAATTTCGCGCAGTCCGCCGCTCAAGCATCTCCGCTAAATCAACAGAGACAAAACACTTTACATCCATCACTTCCCGCATTTCCGGATAGTACAGCGCAAAGTGTCCGTCAAAGATGACAACGCCTGACGGTTTAATTTCCCGGCAGTATGCAACCATGCGTTCGACCATCAAAGAATCAGGAGTATTGAAATCGGGTTGCCAGTCCTGATGGTAATCTGAGTAGTATTTGGGTAATTGGTCAACCGGCTTGAAAAACCTGTCCAATGAAATAATCTCCGTGACGCAAGGCAGCAGCAATTGACACATCAATTTGCAGACGGTGGATTTTCCGGATCCGCTGCCGCCGGCAACTCCAATACGAAGGCATTCCGAATCTTTTTTTAAACTTAACAGATCATTGATTCCGGCTTCAGCCGCATTCCTCATCTCCGCCTCACAATAAGCTGTTTATATTGTTGTTGATTCGGCTTGCTTATCAATACACGATTTTGTTCAACGGATATTCAACGATGCCCGCGCCGCCGGCCTTGATGATCTCTGGTATCAGGTCGCGGATGATATGCTCATCAACGATGGTATTGATGGCGCACCAGCCTTTTTCCGCCAGCTTGGAAACGGTGGGACGCTCCAGCGCGGGAAGTTTTTTCAGCACTTTGTCAAGGTCTTTTTCGCGGATGTTCAGCATCAGTCCGACTTTGCCCTGCGCCGCCAGCACCGCCTTCAGCAGCATCGCCAGCTTTTCGACTTTGGCTTTTTTCCAGGCATCCTTCATCGCGTCTTTATTGGCAATGAAACGGGTGGTGCTTTCGCACAGCGTATCAATGATTTTCAGGTTGTTTGCGCGGAGCGATGAACCGGTTTCGGTGATTTCAACGATGGCGTCCGCCAGCACCGGCGGCTTGACTTCGGTGGCGCCCCAGCTGAATTCCACGGTGGCTTTTACTTTGTGTTTTTTCAGATAGCGCTGAGTCATGCCGACCGCCTCGGTGGCAATGAGTTTGCCTTCCAGGTCTTTGGGTCCTTTGATCGGGGAATTTTCCGGAACGCACAGCACCCAGCGGAGCGGTTTGCGGCCGACTTTGCCGTAAACCAGCTCGGCGGCTTCGACCACGTCCGAGCCGTTTTCCTGAATCCAGTCGAAACCGGTCAGTCCGCAGTCCAGAATGCCCTTTTCAATGTATCTGGACATTTCCTGCGCCCGGATCAGCATGCATTCTATTTCCGGATCGTCGATGGTCGGATAATATGACCTGGAGTTGATGCTTATGGCGTAGCCGGCCTTGGCGAACATGTCCACCGTGCTTTGTTCCAGACTCCCTTTCGGAATTCCCAGCATTAATTTTTTCGCAGCCATTATATTTTTCCTTAATTCTAAATTTAAATTGTTCATCCTGAAATATACGCATCTTAATCGATTTTTAAAATCAGATTGCGTTTTTTCCGGATGAATCGCTACCGGTATTCGATGGATTTTATCTGTCCGTGCGGAATTTTTTCATTTTGTCCGTCAAAGCAGGTATTGGCCGACTCGGTTAACCGCTCATTATGTTCAAGCACATACAAATAGTACAGGGCCGATTCTATGCAGTCCCTGCCGGTTTTCCTGTCGCTGACGAATTTTACTATGCACGGGGCCAGTTTTTTCTGCAACTGGTCAAAAATATTAACCTTGTACGTTTCCTGATATTTGTCGCAGATGTCCGTCATAATTTCCGGCATTGCCAGCCAATCGTGAAAACCGGCCTCTTCCGGCCTGAAGGCGATGTCCCGCACCAGCACCGCGTAAGGCCCGGCCAGATACGGACGTTTAATTCTGGATTCATAACGTTCATTGATCAGGCCTTGCGCTTTCAGATCAGCCAGATTTCTGCAATGAGGAGAATTACCGAAAAGCGCAAGCAGCGTTTCCCAGAGAATATCCAGCGCTTGCGGCAATGGAAGAATTCCTTCCGGAAAACTATTCCGGGGAAGCGTTCTGGTAAGATGAAACCAGCATACATAATCAAGCGGCATGGGTTCCACATTATATTTCTTTTCAAATGCGGCGGCCAGCACGCGGTCGGGATAATCGCCGGCAGCATTATTCTCATAATACTTTTCGATGTCAAAAGCCTTTAAGAATGCAACTATTTCCGGAATTTCCATCCCGTAAATCTCCGATATTGATTTCAGCGCCGAGGCGGGATTTTCGCAGTCAAGAATTAACATTTTACATCCTCTTGTTGAAGTTTAATATCTGGTTCGCCGGAATCGTGTTTGAGGAGTTCAATTTTACGCCATTTCCCGGTACGGAACCGCCAGAGAATGATGCCGGCCTCCACCAGAATGGTGAAAGTCATGTAAGCCCAGATCGTGACGATCGAACTTTTGAACACCAGCACCAGCACACAGGTGCCCGGCACCAGCAGGCCCCAGTTGCATAGCGTACTGATCATAAGCACCGCCCGGGTATCGCCTGCGCCGCGCAAAGCCCCCATGAATACAAATTTAGTGGCATCGAAAAAGTTGAAAACGGCCGCGAACATCAGGATCATTTTGCCGATTTCCAGCACCTGTTTGAAATCAATCGTGCTGCCGCCGTGCTTCGGGCTGAACAGCGAAATCAGCGGCGTCGGCAGAAATAAATAAACCGCCGCCGCAAAAATCATATATGCCGCCGCCATCCGCCATGCCCGGTAGGCGCTTTTTTCGGCGACATCCTTACGGCTGCGCCCGATATTCTGTCCCACTACAATCGAAGTGGCGTCGGTGAAACCCAGCAGCGGGCCGAAGCTGAACTGATTGATGGTGAGCGCGATAGTGGTTGCGGCCAGCGCCGCCGGCTGCAAATACCCGATCATGAATGTCACGATGGTGAACGCGCCCACGTCAAACAGCACCTGCAAACCGGACGGGGTTCCGAAAGAAATCAGTTTTTTGATATAGCTCCATTCCAGTTTGCAGTTGGTCCTGGTCGGGAAAACATTCTGGTTTACGCTGAGGAATCCGATAAATGCGCAGGTAAACGAGAATATCGCCGACAGCGTTGTCGCCGTCCCGGCGCCGTATATGCCCAGCGCCGGAGCTCCCCACTTGCCGAAAATCAGCATATACGCCAGGAAGAAGTTAAGTACGCAGGATGCGATAATTATCACAGCGACAAATTTTGTCTGGCCCCGTCCGGAAAAAAAAGCGAAAAACGGTTCGCTCATGCAGATAAAAGCGCCGCAGGGAATCATCGAGTTGTAATAGTCAAGTTCCAGTGCGATTAATACCGGCGTGTGACCGCTGTGCGCCAGCAGGAAACGACCGAGCGGCGGCGAGATGTAGCCGATGAAAATCGCCGCCCCGACCGCAAAATAAAATCCGGTCCATGCAGCCCTGACGCATTCGTTATTATTCCTCGCCCCGAAAAATTGCGCAACCAGCGTGGAGGTGAAGTTGGTCGTCACCATAAAGAATGAGAACATGGTGAAATAGAGGATGCCCGCCGGGAACGCTGCCGCCACGTCTTCGGTCGAATTCATCGCCAGGAAACAGCGGTCCGTGAATTGCATGATGAGATGGCTGGCGCTCATGATCATCAGCGGATAGGCAATCCGCCATATCTCAAAGTAGCCGCCCGGCTCTTCAAAATGCCGGCGGCTGACGTAGCTGCATAGTTGGTTCAATATTCTTGTCATAAAAATTAAGTATCTCCGGTTGCTGAAAACCTATAATTTAGCATTTTTAACGAGGTTTGAAAATACCGGTGCTGTTTTTTTCGAAAATACCGGCAATAAGTTTAAGGTTGACTTCTTTTTTGCTGTTTTTGCAATTCATACTTTATAATTTCAGGATGGGTGGATATATTAGCAGAAGGTTAATTATGATTAAAAAGTGAATTCGGAAAAATAATCAGCCATGAGCATCAGGTTCCGGTGTAAAAAATGTAACCAGAAATATGAACTGGATGACGATTGTTCCGGAGACACCCTGGACTGCGGCAGATGCAAAGCTCCAATGCTGGTTCCGCAGAAATCAGAAATCCCGCCTAGTGCCTCCGGTGAAAAAACGGCCGCGCCGTCAGGTGAAGTTCCAATAGCAGAAAACAAAAAGGATGAAATCCGGGAAGTGAGGATTGCATCCGGCACATCAAAAAATAAAGATTCCGGCGATATTGTTTTCCGCTGTAAAAAATGCAATCAAAAATACAGTTTGTCAAAAGAGTTTGCAGGTCAGACTGCTGAATGCGCCAAATGCAAAAATGAAATAGCGATCCCCATGCAGCCGGACAATGCGCCGGCAAGCGCCGCAGCCAGGGAAAATGTAATTTTCTGGTGCAGCGCCTGCGGTCATAAGTTATGCATGCCTAAAGAGCTTGCAGGCCAGACAGGGGAATGTACCAAATGCCGCAGAACTTTTAAGATTCCGGCGGAATCAGAAGCAAAACTTGCCGGAATGCTAAGTCGTTTAAAGCAGGAGGTATCAGCCAAGAGCGATGCGCCTGCTAAAATTTTGTCAAAGACATCACCTCCCGCGAATGTTGAAGAGCCGCCCGGCATGCAGGACAAATCACCGGAACAGGATGCTGACAATAAACAGACATCTGCTTCCGGGTGGAAAGCTGCAATAACTCCAATCAAATATATTCTGGAAATGCCTAAGCGCACTTTCCGCTTTGTAAGTTTTTCGCGGATAATGGCCGGACTGCTGCGCCGAAAATAGCAAAATGGAATGTCCGGAAAAACATTCCGCGCCAACGCATTTTTTTATTGACTGAAAAGCCGTAAAAAAGCAGAGACTGATGACGCTTTTCAGAGACTGGTTCGAGGATGACGTCATGAACCTTAAATGCCCGGCTTACAATAGCTTGTGAGTTACGTTAATGTCATCAGGCATAGTGGAGTGTTAAATTTTTTCAGCATTAAAATGTCTTGAGAGTCTCTGCGTTTGTGGTTAAATTTAAATCCCCTATGCAATCAAGGTGAAAAAAGTTTGCCGAATTTCTTGAATTTTGATATAAACAGGGCAATATTATCGCTTTTAATAACGTTTAAGATGGAGTTCTGATAAAAATGAGCTGCAATTGTAAATTGCCGGACAAAATGCTTGCATGGCCGCTCTTCGGCGCCGGCATGGATAAACTCGGAAAAGACGACAAGCCCTGCGAAATACCTGTTCCCGTCAATAACGATGACGAACTTCTGGTCAGAATCGATGCAATCGGGCTTTGTTTCTCAGATGTTAAACTGATCCGGGCGGGAGAAGAACATCCCCGCGTCATCTCTAAAAACCTCAGCACCGACCCGGTGATCCCCGGCCATGAAGCCGTAATGACAGTAGTCAAAGTCGGCAAAAATATTGAAGACAGATTCCAGTGCGGACAGCGTTTTATTATCCAGGCGGACATCTACGTTAACGGCAAAGGTTTTGCCTATGGCTATGCGATCAACGGCGGCATGTCCCAGTACAGCCTGATTGATCAGCGCGTGCTCAGCGGCGATGAAGGCTGCTATCTGCTGCCGGTCAAAGAAGATACGCCGTCCGCGGTCGCCGCGCTGATGGAGCCGTGGACCTGCGTCCAGGCCAGTTACATGATTGAAAACCGCACCGCTCCCAGACAGAACGGTTCCGTGCTGATCGCCGCCGGTCCCGGCAGCCGCAAAATCTATGCCGCCGGCGAACTGCTTAAAAAATCCTGTCCGGCAAAAGTTTGCGCATTGAATCTTTCGCCCGGCGCTCTGGAAGCGCTGGAAACGGAACTGAACATCAAAGCGGAAGTGATTAAGAATATAACCGATGATCTGAAATTTGACGATATCTTTATCTGCGACGTCAGCGACCAGAAACTTGGCGAGAAACTGGCAAAGGCCTGCAATCGCGGCGCGGTAATCAGCTTTATCGGCGATTATCCGGATGACGCCTGGTCTTTCGATGTCGGCAGCATTCACTATGAAGGCTGGTTCTATCAGGGAGCCAAAGGCGAGGTGCTTTCCGCCGCCTATGGCAGAAATGTCCGGAGCGAACTGAAGAAAGGCGGCTCCTGCTGGCTGCCCGGCGGGGCCGGCGCCATGGGCCAGATGCATACCCAGATGGCGGTGGAGTCGGAAAACGGACCGAAACGCATTCTAGTCTCCGATATGGATGACGCCCGCATCGAGAATGTCCGCTCGCAACTGGCGGACAAGATACAGGAACGCGGCATCGAATTTGTCACACTGAATCCGTCGGGAATGTCGCCGGAAAAATTTGCCAAGTCCATTGCCGACTTCGCGCCGGAAGGCTTTGACGACATCATCATGCTGGTGCCGGTAATTCCGGTGCTGAACGGTTCCGCGAAGTTTCTTAAAGAAGACGGACTGATGAATATTTTTGCCGGAATTCCGGCTGGCAAAGAAGGCGAGCTGA
>CAIJKT010001078.1 GCA_903821255.1 uncultured Lentisphaeria bacterium
TGGCGCAGTTTCTGTCGCTGGCCGGCTTCAATTCTGTTCTGCCGTTCATCCCGTTTTACATCGAAAAACTGGGGGTGACCGATCACCAGATGCAGAAATTCTATGTCGCCGCGTTCGCCACCATCGGCAACATCAGCTTCTGCCTGTTCTCGCCGCTGTGGGGAACGCTGGCGGATAAATACGGCAGGCGGCTGATGATGCTGCGCGCCAATCTCGGCTCCGCCGTCATTCTGCCGCTGATGGCATTTGCCCCCGGCATCATCTGGCTGCTGGTGCTCCGTTTTGCGGCAGGGGCATTCGCGGGAACCATCACCGCCGCCCAGACCCTTATTTCCGGCAACACCCCGATGGAGAAACGCGGTTTCGCCATCGGCACCATTATCTCCGCAATGTACTGCGGGGCGGTATTAGGTGCCTTCTGCGGCGGAATGATCGCCGATAAATTCGGTTTCAAAGCGCTGTTTCTGACATGCGGACTCCTGCAGTTACTGGCGGCGCTGATCGTGTACTTTTTAGTCGAGGAAAAATTCGAGCCGCAGGAGGAGCATTCTGCCGCGGCTGAAGAAAATATTGAACCGGAACGCAGTCTTTTCGCACTGGCGTGGCCGGTGCTGGCGCTGCTGCTGATCGTGGCCGTCGCCAGGCAGTTCGACGCGCCGTTCATGCCGATGCTGGTGGAAAAAATCAACGGCCATGAAGGCGCAGTCGCCGCCACCGGCATGATCGCCGGCCTGTCGGCGGTGGCCGGAATCTTCTCCGGCGCGGTGCTGGGCTGGCTTTCCGACCGCCTGTCGCCGCAGCGGGTCGCCATTATCTGTTCGCTGTTCGCCGGACTGCTGATGCTGCCGCAGGGCCTGACCGGCAGTCTGCTGGTCCTAGGGGTCTGCCGTTTCGGCAACATGTTCTTCGCCGGCGGGCTTGACCCGCTGCTGCAAGTATGGCTGGCAAAAACCACGCCGGACGCCAGGCGGGGAGGCGTTTTCGGCTGGGCAGCCAGCGCCCGTTCCGGCGGCTGGGTGATCGGCTCCATTCTCAGCGGAGTAGTGGCGGTATCGCTGGACATCCGCTGGGTATTCATCATCACCGCCATTCCGTTCCTGCTGCTGATTCCGCTCATCTATTTCGTCGCCAAAAAGCACTGGAAGCAAACTGCCTGACAGCGGCTTGCGCCTGCTCTGAAAATTTGCATGAACCGCACTTACGGGCTATGTTAAACTGGATACAGCTTAACAAAACAGGCACGGCATGAATGAAATAAAAAGATTCCGCTTCAAAGCATCAATGTTTTTCAAAGATGAGTTTCCGCTATTTTTCATCCGGAAATTCCGGCATATGCGCGGAGAATTTGACGAAACCTACCGGATGCAGCGGGATTTCTGGAAGATCATTTATGTGATTGAAGGACACGGCCGGAAGCTGATTAACGAGCGGAGCTACAAGTTCGGTCCCGGCAGCGTATACCTGATCCACCCGGACGATCAGACCACTTTCGTCATCGAATCCGAATATATTGATATTTACAATATCCTGTTCATGCCGGAACTGATTCAGGACGAACTCCAGCACCTTGCCAACGATTTTGATTTTTTCTCCATTTTTCACCGGAATTTCCAGGATGAAGTCGACAAAACCCGCCGGGAGCAGCTCTACATTCTTGATGCCTGGAAAGAAATATCCAGACTGATAAAGAGCCTGGCTGACGAATACGAAGAAAAAAAGCCTAACTATCAAAGCATCATCAAACTCCGGCTGCTGGAGCTGCTGATCCTTATCAGCCGCCAGGGCATTGAGAAAATCAAAAAAAACGACCGGCACAATATCGTCAATTACATCGACCACATTATCGACAACTACTATCACGAACAATTCGGATTGGACTTTATTGCTAAAAAAATCGAACTTAACAAAAGTTACCTCTGCCGCGTTTATAAAAGCCTGAAAGGCAAGTCCATCTTCGAGGCGCTGAAACAGCGAAGACTGCAGGAATCCCGTACATTATTAAGCAATTCCGCCATGAACATCTCCGAAATATGCTATGCCTGCGGCTTTAACGACCTTAGCTATTTTTACCGTGCGTTCCGGGCCGACATGGGACTTAATCCCGGAGATTACCGGAAAAAGTTCGGACAATATTGACATTTTCATTTAAATTTCCAGCCTTTATACTTTTTATCCAAGCAGATACCCGAATCATCACTTATACTATAAAATCCGGGAAATAAACTTTGGAGAGTTTTTCAGCAAAATTAAGATTATACAAAAAGGTCAAGGAGAAGTCCAATGGTCATCCTGCAGATGAAAAGGCCAGTGATAAATGCTCAAAACAGACTGACAACCATACTGAAAAATGCAAGGCCAGTGATAAATGCTCAAAACAGACTGACAACCATACTGAAAAATGCCTTGTGCGCCGGAACTGCTCTACTGGCATTCTCCGCAGTAGGCGCGGAACAGACTTCTGACTGGCGTAATTTCCCTGACTTCACAAAGAGAAATCTTGAGGAAATCACAAAGAAAGACTTGCAGTCCCGCCAATGGCCCAGGGTCAGGATTCCCGGTCTCAAAGAGCAGATATTCGACGCCAATGTCAAAGGCATCAACTGTGTATGGCAGAATATCTCCCCCGGTTACGCCAACGTAATTTACGATGCCAAGGTAGACAACGGAGTCATCACCATAATCCTTGATGGCGGCGGACTTGCCCAGTCTGTCGACGGCGGCAGAACCTTCAAGCAGATATCCCATGAAATGACAGGTCCCTGTTTCCAGTCTTTTGACATCTCTCCGGCCAACCCCGAGCTCATCGTTTCAGCCAGCAGTTACCTTGACAGAACCCGCGACGGCGGTAAAACCTGGTCGCCGATATACGACAAAGGACTTCCCGCTTTCACTCTGGGCCGTAAATGCATGTTCGACCGGGTCAGGTTCAACTGTGACGGTTCGCGAGTCTTCGCATCCCTCGGATCCTTCGGACACGGTCTTGCGCCGAGAGGTTACGAGACCGCCATGGATGCTGAATTCCACAAGAAAAAGGTCTTCGTCGGCGATGCCGACGCCTCCAACTTCAAAACCTTCGATCTTGGCTCCTTTGCCGGAATACGCTGCATTTATCCGCATCACTCAAATCCGGACATTGCTTATCTCGCTTTCGCCGACGGCGATTTTTTTGTCACACGGAATGCCAAAGATGCGCTCCCGAAGTTTGAGAAGCTCAGCGGCCTCCCGGATGGTTTCGCCGCGATAGATATCGACGCCTCTCCCTGGAAAAACGGAGAGCTGCTCATAACCATGATGCCCAAAGACAACAAGGGCAAGTTTAAAATCATCCTTGCCAATGACTCCGGCGGCAGTTCACTGGCCTGTTCCGAACTCTCCGTCAAAAATGCCGGCGGACGGGAAATCAAAGTGCCGAGACCGGTTATGGCGAAGTGGAATCCGCGTCAGAAGAACCAGGTTTTCATAGGCTCCCAGGAAACAAACGGACTATTTGTCTCGGACGATGAAATGAAGAGTTTCCGGCAGATCCATTTCCCCGGGGAACTGAAGCATGACGAGCCCAACGCCTCCAGCGGCAGCTCTTTCTGCTTCGAAACACAGAAACTCTTCTTCGACCGCAAGACAGACCTCGCCCTCACCTGCTCGGCATTCACCGGCTGGTACAGCACCGACCAGTTCAAGACCTGGAACGATCTGCTGATGACCTTCGACAACACAAAGAGACTCTACGGGAACAAAGGCGCCGGATTCGCCGAATGCGGCTCCTCGATCTTCATAAGGAAAAATTACACCTATATGTCGACCAACGACCATGGAATCTTCCGCAGCGACGGCCCCGATGTCACCAAATGGCGCCGCATCTCCATCAACCCCGGCATTCCGCATTGGGGAATAGGGCTCTATTCTCCGATGTGCGTATCCGGCGACGAGAAATACATCTACACTTTCGCTCTCGACAAGGGGGCACCGGGCGGCAGCTACAACACGTCTCCCACCGTCAAACTGCTTCTGTCCATGAATCAGGGCGACACCTGGCAGGACGTCACAAGCCGTCTGGGACGCGGCGATACTGTCGACTTCGAGCGCAAGACCCCCTATGGATCGAGAATCAAGATGCTCATTGACCCCAACGATTCCGACAGGCAATGGATCATGTTCACTGACCATCTCTTCTTCTCGGACAACGGCGGCAAAAGCTTCAGTGAACTTAATTCTCCTCTTTTCTTAAGGGACGGGAAATCTGCTTTCAGGGAAATGGAATACGACTCGACACACAGGATTCTCTATCTCGGCAACGCCGTTAACTTCCCCGGCGGTTCGGCGCTGGCCAGCAGCCGCGACTACGGCGCAACCTGGAAGATCGTGCCGCTCAGCGGAGCCAATAGCGGTATCAAAGGACTGGGAGTCACGGTCTCCGGAACTTTGGTGCTCGGACTCGACGGCAAGCTGGTTGTCGTGCCCTATGACAAAATCGATAACGGCAGAATAGAGCCCGGCATGGTCAAAATGACAGTCGGCGACACTGTCGAGGAATGGGCCGCCGCCCAGAAGGCCTTTGGGCCCATCGCCTGCGACGGGGAGGATATCGTTGCCTTTGTCTGCAACTCCGCCAACTCATCGAACCTGACGCACGCCATGGGGCCGCTGCTCTCAAGGGACGGCGGCAGGAGTTTCAAATGGATAACCTACAATCTGCCCTGCCTGGAAGCCGGGTTCGTCGCCATCGGGGCAGGCAGGATCATCATCGGCAATCGCGGAATCTACACATGGAAATACAAATGAACATACTCCTGCAATCACCGCTGATGCATATCTGCCGCCGGAATTGCATGAGGCTGGGGGGGTGCATAACTCTGATACTGCTTATGGCATCGTGTGCAGGGACTCGCCGCGAGGACATCGCGCTGGCAGAGAAAGCTGCACCGGCGCTGTACAATGAAGGCAAAGGCACTCCGGCAGAATTCGCGACGGACAAGCTGATGTCCTTTCCTGTATGGGTACACAAGAGAATCCTGCTTGGCAAATACAAACTCGGCAATGACGCTGCTCTGGCGACAGCCCGCTCCTATATGAACGATTTATTCAGCGACATTGACAGAGGGTTCAACTGGCCGGTCAAGGAACCTCTGAGATTTGAAATTCCCTATGCGAACCGGAAGCCGGTGATTGACGGAAAACTGGATGAGACCGAGTGGAGCGAAACCTTAACGTTCCATGGCGAATACCCTTTAGACAGCCTGAAGCATAACGCCCCGGCATCAGTCTGGCATGCCTGCTGGGATGAGGAATTCCTCTATGTCGGCGCAAGTTTCCGTATGAGCGATGTGAAGTCGATCGAGTATGATACGGTGAAAAATACGGCCCCGTGGGATGGCGACGCGTTCGAAATATTCATTCTGCCCGATATGCGATTAAAGGCATACCGGGAAGTGGTGATAAGTCCCGACAATCATGTGACAGACGGTTTGCATCTCAATAATTCCTCCGGTTTCTGGGTAGGAAACCTTGATGAAACAATGCACGGGTTGAAAACCGGCACAAAAATCACAAAAGACGGGTTTTCCGTTGAGGCGGCACTGCCGTTCAAAGAATTGCCGGGGTATATGCTGGGCAACCACCCCAAAACAGGGGAAAACCTGTCCTTTGTCATGATCAAAATTGATAAAGGCCGCCGTTCGGCGATCATTCCGCTTTTATACGACGGACACAACATCTTCGGCTATCCGCGATTTGTCCTGAAAAAATAGGAATTAATTTCGGCGGCTTCCGACTATTGCCGATATAAATAGTTTGGACTCCATTGCGAAGAACGCAGAACTTAACAGACGTCACATCCACCATGTTTATAAAAGCATGAAAAGCACATCTGTCATCAATGCACTGAATTGTTCACTGCTAAGTGATTCCTGTCCCGAATCTCCATATCTGCGGATTCAATAACTTAAGTCATTTTTTATCATACGCCACGACCGCACGCCCGTTTGCATCCAATAAATTACCATGGAATTTTTGGACAATATTGATATTTTGCCTATTTTTTCTATTGTTACGCTTTTTATCCAAGCAGATAACTCAATCATCGCTTATAATCCTTAACAGTCAAATAACAGATAACGGGAAATCATATGAATTTGCGCAATGTCACTTTGGAGCTAAGTTCAAAGCCTTTCCGGGATAACTCGGAAGAAACCATGCGGGCGGTTTGCCGCAAAATGT
Source organism: uncultured Lentisphaeria bacterium (assembly GCA_903821255.1). The sequence goes on from CAIJKT010001078.1 coordinate 6,214, forward strand.
TTACCCAATGGATGCCGCTGACCCAATATGCGGACACAATATCCGTAATGCTGTGGATTTCGGATGGCTCGGAAATCCTGGAATACAAAAACAATCTGGACGATCAATTTGAATGGGCGTGCTGGCAGGGAGTGGCAAGTCCGGTATTTGGTTCAACGACCAGTCCGCGCCCGAGCATCCATCACCAGGCGGTAAAATATATGGACAACCCGCCAACCCGCACTTACCGCTGGCTCAAAAAGTTGATCGAAGTCATCAGGAAAACCGGAAATGAAATCACCGGCAAACCGGTCAGGGTTGGAGCCACTTTCGACCCCGGCCCGGAATTCGCAGTATCGGAATTTAAATATGTCATGCACCGCGAAATCTGCTGCGGGGGCTCCATCGGACGGGATACTTTCGTTACCTGCAATACTTTTCTGAAACAGGATTCGGCAAAATATGCCGGTTTCCCGGAAGGCATTCCGGACCGGACGCCGTTCGGCGTATTTCTCGGACGGCAGTCGAGACATTTTTTGCGGGACATGGGTTATGACTACATCTGGTTTTCCAACGGTTTCGGGTTCGGCCTGGAAACATGGGGCATCACCGGTTCCCTGTTCGACGGCAAACAATTCTTTCCTGAAAAAGCAGGGGAAATATCAAAGGAAATCTTGAAATTCTGGGAAGATTTCTCCCGCGAATGTCCAGGCATGCCGATTGAAACGCGCGGCAGCAACCTGACCGCCGGCATCGAGATTTCCACCGATGCCGCACCGCTGAATGAGATTTATAACACATTCAGAGCATCGCCGCCGGTGAATTCGCCATGGGCGGCGCTCGACAAAGACATTGGGCTGGAACTGGCCGGATGGCTTTCCCATATCTCCGAACTGCCGGATGGAAACTATCCATTCCGTTTTTACATTCACGATCCGTGGTTTATCAACAGCCCGTGGCTAGACCGTTACGAACGGGAACCATATGACATTTATCTGCCGCTCGCAGTTTCGATGATTGACCGGCAAGGCAATGTCCGTACCCCTTCGTCCATCAATCTGCTGACCGTCGATGATTCCTACGGCGAAATGCCGGACCAGGTGCCGATGGAAGTGATCCCGTACATTGCAGACGGTCTGCGCCGCAAACCAGATCAGGCCGGGCCTTTTGTGTGGATCTATCCGTTCAATGAATATCAGGAAATGGTGCTGAAGCAGGGCAGATGCCTGGATGAAATATTCGCCGATGACTGGTTTATCCGCGGGGCGATCAATAACGGGCTGCCGTTGAATACCGTAACCAGCCTGACCTCATTCTCTGCACTGCTGGACAGCAAGCCGGAGATTTTTGCCGGAGTTGTGCTGGTGATCCCGGTCAATGTCTGCTCCAGTGATTGCGTGAGAAAACTTGAACAGTTCGTCAAATCAGGCGGCAATATCCTGTTCTACGGTCCGGCGCAGAGCGCGGTTCCGGAAATGCTGCGGCTGCTCAATCTGAAAATAGTTGACGGAGTATCCGGCGAAATGAGCTTAACGCTGAATCTGGAAGCTGACCAGTTGACGGAACAATCCTATCCGCGGACTATAGTTCACTACGATATTTTCTCAGGCGGTCCGCTGCGCGAAGTAATTGCCGATCAGAATGATATGACTACCGCAATCAAGGCGGCGGCGGTCAAAGATGCGCACAGCTCAAGGGTTACAGCGCTGACGCGCAAACCGTTCTCCGCCGGCTCCGGTAAAATATGCTGGGTGAGGACCATCAATCCTTCACAACCAGCCGACTGGCTGAGGGCTGTCTCACCGCCGGACGCGAACAAAATATTTCATTTCGACAACGTCATGCGCCTGATGATTCAGGAGTTGGGGTTTAAAGTGATTTACCGTAAGGATGCGCCGGCCAGGCCCAATCCGAAAATGTCCGTCTCCAGAAATCGCAACGCGTTTTATTTGTCAATCTTCTGCCCTGACACGCTGGTCGAAGAGCACCTCCGGTTCCCGTTCGGCGCCCCGATTATGAGCGGACTTGAAACAGAATTGAAGAACGGCGCGGCGGTATACCGGCTGCCGAACACCACCAGTCGCGAATGCCGCGTGTTTGTGGAACAGGCTCAGCCCGGAGCCGTAACGTGTCATGAAGTATGTTCCGTCTACACGGGAATATCCCGGCGGCTGCTTGTGACCGGATTGAAAGACGCCGATGTAACGTTCTTCCCGGAAACCGGCAGTGAAAAACGGCTGGAGATACTGCCTGACCCGCAAGGGCCATATCTGGAAGGCAACTTCATCACTCCTGAATTTACCAGAAACGGGCTCGGAACGTGCGTAAAACTGAAAAATATTTCCAGCCCGATAATGTTCTCGTGGTAATTATACAAAGTTAAGAGGAAAATCATGAAAATCGGACGTAGAAAACCGCTGACCGCCAATATCGCCGTATTCGGCGTCGCCCACCATGTGTACTGGGCTCAGTTTGAAGGTCTGCAAGACACCATGAAGGAAAAACTGGACATATTCGTGAACAAAGTTAATTCCAACGGCGTCACGGTCAAGAATTTCGGTATCATTGACAATGCCCAGGGGGCTTATGCGCTGCTGCCGCAATTAAAAGCAGGCAATTTCGATCTGATCTTCGTGGATATGGTGACTTATGCCACCTCTTCGACTTTCGGAGTGATCGCCCGCGAGCTGAAGGAAGTACCAATCGTGCTGGCGGCGCTACAGCCGCTGGCGGCAATGGATTATGCCAATGCTTCAACTTTCATGCAGCTTTGCAATGACGATTTCTGTTCCGTTCCGGAATTTACCGGCGTCGCGGTGAGAATGGGACGCAAAGCCCCTGACGTCATCATCGGGATGCTGGAAAACGATCCGGCGGCGGATGCCGAAATCGCGGACTGGTGCAATATCGCCAAAGCAATGCATGATTTGAAACGCGCCCGGATCGGACATATGGGCCATGTACTGGAAGCAATGCTCGACATGCATACCGATCCCACGGCTGTGACCGCCGGTTTCGGCTGTCATGTCGTCCAGTGCGAGCCGGATGATGTAATGGTTCATTTCAGCAAACTGACCGCTTCTGATAAGGCAGTGCTGGCGATGAAAGAACGCATCCTCAATTTCTTCGACACTCCAGTTCCGGTAAGTGACCCGCTAACCGAAAAATTAAATGAAAAAGACCTGGAAATAGCTTCAAGAGCCGCCGTGGCGCTGGAAAGATTCATCGAAGAAAAACAACTTGACGGCCTCGCCTATTATTACGAAGCAGGAAATGGTTCGGACATGCGGACGCTGGTCACCAATTTTATCGTCGGCAATTCCATGCTGACTTCCGCCGGATTCCCGATGTGCGGCGAATTTGACATTAAAACCTGCATCGCAATGATGATCATGGACCGACTGGATATCGGCGGAAGTTTTGCCGAATTCCATCCGATCGATTTTATTCGCGACACGGTGCTCGTCGGCCATGACGGTCCGCATCACCTCAATATCGCCAACGGCAAACCGGTGCTGCGCAGCCTGAAGAAATATCACGGCAAACCCGGTTCCGGCGCCAGTGTGGAATTCAAAATCCAGGAAGGCCCCATCACCATGCTCAGTATCGGTCTGAAAGGCGACGGCAAGTTCAAGTTTATCATTGCGGAGGGAGAATCCGTCGAAGGGCCGGTGCCGCCTACCGGCAACACCAACACGCATGGACGCTTCAAGCCGGATATCAGGACTTTCCTGAGGCGCTGGATTGCTGAAGGCCCGACCCATCACTTCGCTCTCGGCACCGGACATCATGCAGAAAATATTCGAAGGCTCGGCGAACTGCTCGGCATCGAAGCCGTCATCATTGATGGACGTTAATGGAGAAACAATAATGGCTATCGCGGAACAAAAAAGTTACCTTCAGCCGCTCAGCGCGGAACTGATGAAGATATGGCCGGACAACCGGACGATAAATATCGTCTGTCACGGTCACAGCGCCCCAGCCGGATATGCCGGTTTTCATGTGGTGGACACCTTCAACGCCTATCCGCATCTGCTGCATCGTATGCTCAAAGAGCGCTACCCGATGGCGGTCATCAACGTCATTGTCACCGCCATCGGCGGCGAATGCTCGGCAGCCGGAGAAAAACGGTTTGCAGGCGATGTACTGTCTCTCCGTCCGGACCTGATTACAATTGATTACGCGCTGAATGACCGCTTCATCGGACTGGAACAGGCGGAACAGGCCTGGAAGTCCATGATTGAACAGGCGCTGGCGCTAAAAATAAAAGTGCTGCTGCTGACCCCCGGCATGGAAGCGGTGTGCAGCCGGCAGGATCCGGAACTGGCGGCGGCCCATGCAAAGCAGATCAGACGGCTTGCCGCGGAATATGGCATAGGTCTGGCGGATTGTCTGGAAGTCTTTCAGCAATATTGTGACAACGGAGGACAAATCAGCGATTTACTGTCATGGATCAATCACTGCAACCGTGACGGACACCGGCTTATCGCGCGTGAAATATTCCGATGGCTGCCGATTCTGCCGCCGACTTGACATTATTTCAGAAAAATAACCAAATTTAACAGGAGTTTCAAAATTGAAAATGTATAATCAAAACAAAGGGGAAAAAAGATCATGAAACGGCAACAGAATATAAAATTGAATAAAGGAGAAAAGATCATGAAACGGCAACAAATTTTCACCCTCATCGAACTCCTCGTGGTGATCGCTATCATCGCAATTTTGGCCTCAATGCTGCTGCCTGCACTCAATAAAGCCAGGATGACAGCACGTCAGGCGGCATGCAACAGCAATCTGAAACAGCTCGGTCTGGCGGTGCAGAATTACGCAGACTCCAACTTCGGCTATCTGATGACGACATTTGGCAATACTTCAAATGGCTATCTTTGGCCCCAGCAACTGGTGGGAATGAAAAACTTGCAGGATGGTACGTCCACTAACCGGAATGATGCTAATTTATTTGTCACCCGCAAACAATTGCAGTGCCCGGAGCAGCCCACCGGGTTCAGTTGGCCATGGAATACTGACTATGCGTTTAACGAAGATATGGCAATGGGTATCGCGCCTTACCGTTCCAATAAACTGGCATCACAACGCCGCCCTTCCATTAAGTTTTACATGTTGGACAGTTCCTGCAATCTGCCATCAGGCGGAACCGACTTTACGAAAGGCTCCTTTCGTATTGATTTCGTTGCCACTGGCGGCGCCATAACCAGCAACAGCTACGGGCGCCCATCCGGCCGCCATGCGGGCAAATGCAATATCCTGTTTCTGGACGGACACACCGGCAATGTAAAAGTAACCAATATAAACTTTCCGTTCTCCGATACCCCGTTCAGATGGTCTTCAGGAGGCGCAAACA
>CAIJKT010001079.1 GCA_903821255.1 uncultured Lentisphaeria bacterium
ATCTGGATTATCTTATGGCGAATAAGCATGAGATAAGAAAAGACATAAACGAACTTGCCCGGCTATGTCAACTGCGTGCTTGTCTTTACGATCTGGCGCTTGGCGCAAGCCCCGGCTATCTGGAAGAAATAAAACCGGTTCCGGCAGCATTGGTAAATATGGCCGGCGATGTAAACGGCATACTTAAAATAAATAAAAGTTTTGTGGTGAAGCTCCCGAATAACAACGATGTGAATGAGAATATTGCAGCCAGTGCCTGGGCGGATAATAAAAAATTGCGCATCGCTGTTTTCAACAACAACGAACAGACTCAAAGCTTGAACCTCAGGCTTGATAAAAAATATTTTCAGTCACTGAGCTGGAAATTTAAAGATATGTCTGAAGCGAATATCTTTTCTGTAACTCCCGACTCCGCCCAAACCGCATCGGGAATAAAAATAGAAGAAACTGCAACGGATTATATACTGAGCGGAAGACTGGCGAGTTTCACCGCACTGTTATTATTCGCTAATCATTAACTCCATAATACAAGGAATATCTGAAAATGAAAATTACAGCAACATTCATTGATGAAATCAGTCACGACATCCCTCACCAGAACTGGGGTCCGGAAGAGTGGGAAAAAGACTTTCAGGCAATGCACGCCATCGGCATCGACACTGTCGTTGTCATCCGATGCGGCTGGAAGCGCTGGATGGCTTTCCCCAGCCAGGTATTAAAACAAAAAATGAACGGGCACGAACCTGTAACTGATCTGATAGATTTATTTCTGCGGCTTGCGGAAAAATATGGAATGAAACTTTTTTTCGGGTTATATGATTCCGGCTATTACTGGATGAACGGAGACTGGGATAATGAAATTGCCATTAATTTCCCGCTGATCGATGAAGTATGGGCACGCTACGGTAAGTATTCATCCTTTGGCGGCTGGTATCTTTGCCAGGAAGTGAGCCGCAGAACAGGCAAAGTAGTGGAAACTTATGCCCGCCTGGGACGGCATTGCAAAGAAATTTCAGGCGGACTGCCGATTCTGATTTCGCCTTATATCCAGGGCAATAAAGCCGGGGCCTGGGACCCGAAAGTATTATCAGGGGAATGCAGCATACTGCCGGAAGACCATGAAAAGGAATGGAGCAATATTCTCGATGGTCTCAAAGGCGTAGTGGATATAGTTGCATTCCAGGATGGTCATGTTGATTTCTTCGACCTAAGCAACTATCTTGAGGTAAACCGCAAACTGACGGATAAATTCAACATGCAATGCTGGACAAACTGTGAAACGTTTGACCGTGAAATGCCAATCAAGTTTCTGCCTTTGAAATGGGAAAAAGTATTATTGAAACTCCGTGCCGCGGAAAAAGCGGGAGCGCAAAAAGCAATAACTTTTGAGTTCTCTCATTTTATGAGTCCCAATTCCTGTTATCCGTCAGCTCACGGGCTGTATAAACGCTACTGCGAACATTTCAATATAAAATAATAGAGGATTTTTAACCATGAACATAAAATTGGAAAGATATAAAAATAATCCAATAATGACAGCCGGTACAGGTGAATGGGAAAATCTGAATGTTTCCAATGCCGGAGCCGCAGTACATGACGGGAAAGTATATCTGCTCTACAGGGCTGAAGGCGGGGAACGCCGCAAGGGGCCGGGCAGTTGGCCGGTAACCAGGATCGGACTTGCGATTTCTGAAAACGGCTACGATATCACTTATCGTCATCCTGTACCGGTATTCGACCGCTCTGACAGCGACTTGTGGAATAAGTATGGTTGCGAGGATCCGCGTATAAGCAAAATCGGCGACACTTATTACATCGTGTTCACCGCGATGACCAATTATGGCGATCACGGCGGGTGGTTGATGTATTCGACCACTAAAGATTTTGAAACATTTACTCCGATGCGCCGGCTTATGCCGGAATTGGAACAGCGCACCAGCGGTCTGCTGCCGGCAAAAATTAATGACAGATTCTGTCTGTTTCACCGGCCCATGCCTAACATGTGGATATCTTTCAGCAGGGATTTGAATTCGTGGGAAAATATGAAATGTATTTTTCAGGTTAAGCCCGGCACATGGTACGAAAACAAGCTGGGTATCGGATCTGCTCCGCTGGAGACTCCTTACGGATGGCTGTTATTCTGGCATGGCAAAAACAATAACGCTGAATATGCGCTTGGCATTATGCTGCTGGATAAGGATGATCCTGCAAAAATCATCAAAATTCAGGAGGAACCAATATTGATTTGTGAAAGGCCTTATGAGAAAAAGGGATTTTTAAACAATGTCGTATATACCAACGGGGCGGTTGAATTTAACGGGAAATTCTTTGTATATTACGGTTGCTGCGATCATTGCCTGTCTTTAGCCACTGTTGCTGTTGATGACGTTTATGCCTGGTGTCAGGCGTGAGCATGAATCCCGGGTAAGTCAGAAATAGTATCTTGAGGTATTGATCGCATTTCTGCTAATCGGTATTAGGAATATCGGGCACACTCTAAAAA
>CAIJKT010001080.1 GCA_903821255.1 uncultured Lentisphaeria bacterium
CCGGCGATTCATTACACCTTCTTCACTCCATGGGTTCAGTTGAACAGTTGGGCCTGGATGCTGCACCCCTGGTACTACAACGATCATGACAAGGAAATGTTCCGCTTCTATGCGCAATTGCGCTACAGCCTTATTCCCTATATTTATTCCGCAGCGATCGAAGCCAGCCGTACCGGCATGCCAATCGTTCGTCCGATGGCACTTGCATATCCGGACGATCGCAACCTGGACGAGTGCGTGAACCAGTTCATGTTCGGCGGGAATATTCTAGTCGGCGCTTTTACCGACACGGTCTATCTGCCTGAAGGGAACTGGATTGACTATTGGACCGGAATTAAATATGCAGGCAGGCAGACCTTGAAATGCAATATCCCCGATGACCGCGGCGGCCCGCTGTTCATAAAATCCGGGGCGATTATCCCCTGTCAGAAACCAGTGTCCCATATTGGAGATCAGTCCGCCGGGACCATCATCCTGAAAGTGTATCCAGAAAAACAAAGCTCCTGCACCTTGCTGGAAGACGACGGCATCTCGTTCAACTACGAAACCGGAGCCATTGCCGCAACGAAGTTCGACTGCCATGCCGGAGGCAATCAGGTTGAATTGATCATCCACCCGACTCTGGGAACATATACCGGCATGCCGGAGCAGCGGACATATGAAGTCCATCTCGCCTCGCCCGCGCAACCGCAACTGGTGACGGTGAACAATGTCGGCATCTCCGATTGGAGCTGTTCCAGCCAAGGCATGCTGATTTTGAGGCTGGCGCATCACGCCGGCGAGACAAGCACGATTCTGGTCAAGTGAACGATAAGTGTTTAGCCCATAATTTTAGGGTGAAAGAATCAGGTTGATTTTTTTACACGGATTTTTTACAAAGCAATAGGACAGAGTAATGAATATGACAAGCAAAGTAACGGAACTGACTGAACCTGTGCCCGGGTGGCGCTACCACTCGGGCACTACGATCTACACTGAGCGTTTTAGCGATGGCCGTCTCATCGCCGAGTTCCTTCAGAACACCGGTGTGCCCTATTTTGGAAAGAACAAATTTGAGTCCGGCACGGTCGGCAGCACTCCGGCCTTTGAGCTGCAGATTGACGGAGAGTCGATCAGCGTCGGCTGGGAGCTGGCGGAGGCGGATATGCTCTGGGAAAGGTGGCGGCTCCATTTTCCGGACTGCTCGACGAGATTCGCATATCCAGCGTGGTTCGCTCCGCTCCGGCCGAAGGAGCAGGTCCGTTTGCCATGGATGACAAGACAACCATCCTTATTCATTGTGACCGCGCCACCGGCATCACGGACGCCGCCGCCAGGAAATAATAAATATTACAGATGATTCTCTTGTTAGTCTATAATTAGCATGACATGGCGGCCTATCCCTAGTAGTTTCGGGAGTAATGGGAAGCTCTTTGACGAAGACTGGCTGGATATTGTCCGCAAATTAAATGGGAAAGATATATGTCACGAAAAACATTATTTTTGAATACATTGAAAGGCGAAAAGACGGCAGAACCGGTCTGGGCGGAAATGTATATTGATGAGAATTTAAAAAGGGAATTCGCGAGTGAAATTCCTGTTGGAATGACTTTCGAGGAATATGCCGGGATGTCGGCAATCAGTCTTGCCGGCCCTTATTATCCGCCGGGGTTCATTGAGGAAATAGACGGAGTTATGACTCCGCAGCTTCAAAATCGTGGTGATCTTGGAAAAATGATTTTTCCTGATGCCGATGATGAAGGATTCTACGCGCCGGCAAGGAAATTCCTTGCTGATGCTCCTGAGTCTTTGGCCATTGGAGTATCCACGGATCTCGCGGCAGGCGCCGCGCTGGCGTCAATGGGCGTGGAAGGTTTTTCGTACGCCTTGGCGGATGATCCGGATTTTGTCGCAGAGGTTTTCATGCGTTACGGTGAATGGTCGGCAAAGGTTCACCGTAATCTCTGCAAGATGGGTTTTGATTTTGTCTGGAGCGGCGGCGACATCGCGTTCAATACCGGGCCATTCTTTTCGCCGGAGGTTTTCCGCACCATCATCCTGCCGGCAATGAGAAAGTCGGCGGTGGAAATCACCGTTCCATGGATTTACCACAGTGACGGTAATCTCAATCCGATCCTCGAAGATCTGCTTTCGCTCGGCATGAACGGACTGCATCCATTTGAACCCGGCGGTATGGACATCCTGGCGACCAAACAGAAATACGGAAACAAACTTTGCGTTGTCGGCAATGTTGATATTGATCTGCTGACAAGGGGGGCTTCGGCGAAAGTCGAAAATCAAGCAACACAAATAATAAATTCACTTGCGCCGCTTGGCGGACATATCATTTCAAGTTCAAACAGTCTGGCATCTTACGTCAAGGCGGAGAATGTCAGGGCGATGATGCGGGCCGTGTCAAACCCCACAATATTAAAGGAGCTTTAAAATGTCACTTCAAAATCTGGTCAAACGTTATTCAGGAAATCCGATTCTCACGGCGGAGGATCTGCCGGGAGCGGACGGGGTGTTCAACTGCGGCGCAATCAAATTCAAGGATAAATATATCCTGCTGGTGTCGGTCAGCAAGCCTGGAACTCCGGGCTGCGGACGCGCCATCCATGTGGCAGAAAGTTTAGACGGCCTGAATTTCAAAATCCGTCCGGAACCGTTTATTGCTCCGGGACAGGATGGGCCTTTCACCGAATTTGACTATGACCTTTGCGATCCCCGCGTGGTGTTTCTGGACAACACATATTACATCACCTACCCGGCTCACAAACCGGGGGTGGGCATTGTCGGGGTGCTGGGAAAGACCGATGATTTTGTCAAATATACGCGCCTGGAATATGCCAGCCTCCCCAATAACCGGGTACCCGTGCTGTTCCCGGAAAAAGTGCAAGGCCAGTATGTCCGGCTTGACCGTCCATACGGATATTACGGCGGCAGTATGTGGATATCATTTTCCAACGACCTTTATTACTGGGGCAAACACCGCCTGTTACTGCATCCCGGGGAGCAGGTCTGGAACTCCGCAAAGGTTGGACCTTCGGGCCCGCCGATAAAAACCGACAAGGGCTGGCTGGTGATCTACCACGCAGTTTCCGGAGGCAATATAGCGGCAATGGCTTATCATCAGGGAGTCATGCTGCTTGATCTTGAAGATCCGTCCAAAGTAATTGCCTGTCCGAATGAGTATATCATGGGGCCGAAGGAGTTTTATGAACGAACAGGAC
>CAIJKT010001081.1 GCA_903821255.1 uncultured Lentisphaeria bacterium
GCCACCGTTTGAAACCCTGTGGCATTATTCACTTCCAGAACCGATCCTTTGAGCGAACCGCCGTTAATTACCAGCGCTTCGGTACGCGGAGTGACTACCCGCAACGTCCGTCCGGCTGCATCCAGCGTAATCTCGCCGGTATCGCTGACCGCTTTATTCGCCTCGCTCCGGAACTCCGGCGGCAGCGGTCTGGTTCCATTCCATATTGCAGGATCGACGGGAACACGCCGGATTGCCGCATCCAGCGGCAGCCCCTTGACGGTACTGCCGATTCTTGAAGTCAACCCCAGAATGGAAAAAGCATCCGGGAACTCGGATGGAATACCGGCTTTAATATCAATCTCTCCCGGCAGGTCGGGACATTCCCAGGCATAAGCCTGTTTTGCCGGAGCAATATCGCCGCGCAGAAACAGCAGGACAGCCAGCCGGTCGGCCAGTTGATTCAGCGGGTCGAGAGCCGTATCAAAGCCGGACGCAGGTGCTACAGATATGACTTTATCCCGGCTGTGCGCCCAGGCGAAACGGTATAATCCGTCCCAGTCCTGCAATCCGGCATAAGCGCCGATTAAAGGACCGCCCTCTGACCGGTATGAATTTGGCAGGCAGTAATTGAATTCCGTTACTACAAATGGTTTGCCGAAAATACGGGAAGGCATCATCCGCCTCGGGACCGCAGCCATCGCGGTAATCGCTGAACGCTGAGTATAACCATTAGGCAGTGAAAAGGCACGGCCGGGAAAAGTCGGGTGATCCCAGTATTCGTGATTGTCAACCAGGTCCAGGCGGCTGCGCAGTCCGGCCTGCGCCGGCTGGGATATAAAATTATTGTCCGTAATCAGCGCCTGAAGTTTTACTTCGTTCTGCAAAAAACAGCGTAACTCATTAATGGCCTCGGTCTGAAGTTTGGCAAGGAAAACCTTTAGTAGAATCGGCCGGTCGGCGGGCTCAGTATTGCCATGCTGCTTCAGCCATTCCTCAAAACGCTGCTCATACAATTTTTTGATGGCGGGATTGTTTTTCCATTCTGTAAGAACTGTATCCTCGTTAACCAGATTAACCATAAACAACGTCGGGTCTTCCGCCCAGGATAGTCCGGTATAAGGATTTTTCCGGCAGATCAATTCGCGCACATATTCCTTCCAGTTCTCGCGGGCGGAAGCAAACAGCGGAATCAGCATTTTCAATTCGTATTGGTAAGTGGCAGGATATTCCGGGATCTCGCCGCCACGGAGCAGACGGCTGCAATACAAATCAATTGTAATATATATGCCGCGCTGCTTCAGACAGTAAAACAGATAGTCCATCTTTTCAATAAAATCAGGATTAAGAACGGTGGAGCGGCTGGCGTCTTTGACAGTCAGGAACTGGTCCATATGGTGCATCCGAACGGAATTATAGCCCATCTTCGCGAGGTCGTCAGCCAATTTTTCCGCTTCCTTGTGCTCCAGGTATTGAGCCGTGAAACATAGATTCGTGCCATAAAACCGCACTCGCTGCCGCGGACGTTTTTCAAAGGCGATTCCGCCGGACGCCATGACAGTAGCCCTGCCATATTTTCCCGCCGGCGCATCCTGAAAGCGGGAAAAATCCAGGGCGGAACCAGCTATTACGTCGCGCGGAAACGCCAAAGGTTTCCATTCCTGGCCGCTGGTGACATAACTGACCGCTTCCAGGCGTTTGATCTCCACCAGCGTATCGGAGAGCGAAGCGCCGACAATCATCCATACCGCATTCTTCTCACTTTTAAATACAATCCGGCGCGGCTGACGGTTTTCCAGCTTGAATGCCGACATGAACAGCCCGGTGTATGCCTGGCGGTTTTCCGTCGTCCACACGACTGCCGCATTGGCAACAGAGACTGGACTCCACCAGTTGGCAACATCCACCTTGTTGCGGACTGGAATTGTTTGACGTCTGCCGTCGGCATAAGTTACTTCGATCTTTCCGGTCACTGCATCTGTGGAAGGTGTCCAGGCGGCAGCATGAAGCAGATAAAGGTATTCGCCTTCGCCGGATGCTTCAACCCCGGCTTCCACCGGAAAATAGTCACGGTCAGGCCCGGCTAGAACTAAACAGGATCGCCCTTCGTTTTTATCCGGATCAATCACATCAAAAGTTACGCCGCACGGCATTAAACGCCCCGGTTTGATCGTCCGCAGATCATTATCCTTCCCCTGATCGGTCCAGCCGCCCTTGCGGTCGCCGGATGTTTCATCGACAAACCCCATGTTAACCGCCGGACGCAAATCTATGGTTACAACTGATACCGGCTTGAAATCAACCGTTAACGCCAGACGGCTCTCTGTCAAGCGGCCGGACGCGGGTACTCCGTAAATGCGCAGCGAAAAGGAATTATTGCCGAACTTGCGGTTGTCCTGAATAAGTGCTTCAAATTCCCCGCGCAATTCAAGCATTCGCTCATTCACAAGTATAACTATCCTGCGCACAGCCTTTTGCTGCGTCAGAACTATTTTATCAGCGACTTCCGGCAAGCGAATCTGAACGCCATCCATGACGATCGTCCGTCCTGACATATCATCTGCCGGCAATGACAGATTAAAACCCAGGTTATTGGTCGGCACCGGAGCGGGGTTGCTGAAAGTCGCAATAATACCAAGGCCGCCGCCTGAATCAGGCGTGATAATTTCTGAAACGTGGAACTGGCCGCCTTTTACCGTCCATTCGCCAGTCCAGTTTAAATTACGGTTCATTTCCGTCAGCGGAACAGTATCCGGACGAAAATAATTCTTGTCCATAACGGACATTTTCCATTGGTCATTGTAGTGCATAACCGTCAGATTCACACCATTGCCGAACTCAAGGCTGCCGCAGTCGGCGCTTATCTGTTCCGGCAGTTTGACCTGTGCATGCGATATCAGCGGCAGCAGCACCGCAAAAAATAAACATGTAAATCTATATTGCATTCCGATGCTGATCCTTGTTTATAATTTAATTTTGTGCAAAGCTATTTATTTAAATAGTTTTTCGAATTGCAGGCTTGATGCTGGTGAAATTATTCCGCCCAGTACAAACAATGCCTTACATCTGCGGGCCCTGAGGTGATACAGCCAAGCGGAAATTCTTTCGGAAAATATATTGATGACTTAACTCCGACGGAACTGACATGTCCATCAAGCCAGAGCAAATTGCACTGTCTATTGTGTCGGGGTGCCGGGCGTCCGTAAGCCGTGCTGTTCCATGCATCGGAATTTCCGGTAAAGCGGAAGCACCCTTTGGTTAAATCCGGTATCGTGGCCGTGGTGGTATTCAACCAGACGTCGGCCATCAGAATCTTGATTGAAGGCTGTTTGGCCTGTGACAACTTGTAAGAGTTATAATCATCGCCTACTCTGCGCAGTCCCAAATTATATCCCAGATGAGTTAACCATGATGATGTCAGAGGAGTTGTCATTTCCGGACAGGTGAAGTTCTTCAAGCTTGCATATTTAGTTCTTATCAGAAAATCGGTGAAGGTAATTGAATTGCTCACATCGTTGAACACCGGCGGCAAATAACTGTTATATGCATCGGTATATCCGGCAATGGCAATGCCGAGTTGTTTAAGATTGTTAACACATGAACTGCTTCTGGCTTTTACTCTGGCTTTATTCAGGGCCGGTAATAGCATTGAGGCAAGGATTGCGATGATCGCGATCACCACGAGGAGTTCGATGAGTGTGAAAAACATTGACTTCGGGTTGCTTTGGCATCTCTTCACTTTGCTTTCTCCTTACTATAGTTGCTGCTAAAATTTCCAAACAATAAACTTATAATTTCTGATTATAGTATACTGCCAAAAACTTGTGCCGGAAATGGTAATTAGCGCAAAAACATTTGATTTAGCGCAAATTATCCATTTTTCGTGATTCTGGACGGCGGAAAGCCCATGATGCGTTTAAAAACAGTGGAGAAATAAAACTGATCGGGGAAGCCGAGTTGTTCCGCGACGGCCTTAACGCTGTTTCCATGTTCCAGCATTTGGGCCGCCAGCCGGATTTTATAAGCGGTAAAGGCGCGGGCCGGACTTGCATCAAACACAGCGCGGAATTTATATTCCATTGAACGCTTGCTCATTCCGAGCCTGGTAGCCAGTTGCCTGGTATTCAGTTGCTCATGCGCGATTTCCATAAAAAATTCCATAACCCGGCTCTGAAAAATACGCTGTTCAATACTGCCGGCAAACTGCGGAGACAACAAAGGCGCGGGAATATCCGCGATCAACTGCCAGAAGAAAGCCTCTCCGAGCTTTACCCTTGCCAGCATTTGATTTTCATTCTCCGCGCCTTGTTCTAAAATGAGATCCAGCAGACGTTTCAACGGAGAGCCGGCATCTATATTCAAAACTCTCGTTTTTGTTGGCGCCATCGCGGAAATAATGCCGCTTCGCCAGACTTGACCGGATAAATCATGCAAATCAAAAATCAAAAAAATGAGTTCGCCGCCTTGATGGTAAAAATCTTCATGACGATCAAATGGCTGAATCATTATCAATTGTCCCGGCTTTACAATTGTTCTGCTGCCGTTAATGATGCACTCGTAATCTTCTCCGCGCGGAATTATCAATTCTCCGCTGATATGATTATGCGGCAGAATATGAAAATTCTCTTTGACGTCTAAATGAGAAATCTTAACCAGCTGCACGTTCAGCGGTTTGGCGGCATAAGTATCCTCTTTTAGTTCGACAAGAACATTTCTGACGAAATGATGACTATCATAGTCCATAATTCTGATTCCGAAAATATTGATTAAATAGAATTATTGATTCATAATGTCAAGCTAACC
>CAIJKT010001082.1 GCA_903821255.1 uncultured Lentisphaeria bacterium
GAATATATGCTTTACTGGGATAGCAAAAAGGCTATGGAAATTAAGACTCGAGTGATGGTTGAAGGCGGGTATGGCCGCTTTGTCAATCCCAAATATCTGAAAATGTTCGGATACAATGATATTATCCGGCTGGCCCCGAAAAGATGGGCGCGTGCATTTGAAGTTGCCATTGAGACCGGGAAACCTGAGCCTTACGGCAAAAATAGTAATTTTGCGTATGAGCAGATGTCTATTCCAATGCAGGAGGCGGAGCAGAAAGAATTGGCCGACGAACTGCCGGAGGCGGGAACTCCTGAAAGAACTGCGGAATTGAAAGAGATTCTCAGTGATGCCTGCGCGGAAGCCAACGAGGTCATGATCGGCAATGTTTCCGCCAGAGACCGGTTCAGCCGCAGTGTGCTGGCATGGGTGGTTCTGGCCGGGATTGCGATTGCTTTCGGCTTTGTGTTTAAGAAGATATTCAAAGTATTTTCGCCGAATGAAGAGTATGCAGGCAGGGGGGCCTGGCAGTTCCGCAAATACCGCTGGGCCTATATACTGTTAATCCCGGCGGCGCTGACATTAGTGATATGGCATTATGTGCCGCTGGCGAGGGGGGCGTATATGGCATTCCTCGATTACAAACTGCTCGGCCATTCCATCTCTGTCGGGGTTGACAACTTTGGCGATATGCTGGTGGATAACCGCTGGTGGATGTCGTTTTATAATGCGTTGCGTTACAGTTTTTTGATTCTGGCGATGACTTTTCTGCCGCCGGTCATTCTGGCTGTTTTGCTGGATGAGGTGCCCAGGGGAAAAATGCTTTTCAGAATTGTCTTTTATCTGCCGGCGGTTATTACCGGACTGGTTTCAATGGTTTTGTGGAAGCAGTTCTATGAAGATTCCGAAGCCGGGATGCTGAATCGAATTGTGCTGAACATTCCAGCCTGGGTTTTTATTCTTGCCGGTCTGGTTGTAATGTTGATCTGCCTGGCATTCGCGAACCGTCTCCGGTTTTACGGCAAATGGCTGCCGATGCTGCTTTTTATAATTGCCGGAGTCTTGCTTTTCGTGACTTTTGCCGGAATGGCGCAGCCGATTATGATTCATGGCGGCGAAACATGGCTGGCGTCACTCAAACAATGGCTGCCCCGGTTATTTCAGTATACGCCGGAGCCTTACCGCTGGCTGTCCGATCCGAATACCGCCATGGTCGCGTGCATACTGCCGATGTTATGGGCAGGCATGGGGCCGGGCTGCCTGATTTATCTGGCGGCGATGAAAGGGATTCCCGATGATTATTTTGAGGCGGCCGATATTGACGGCGCGACATTTATTGATAAATTGATTTTCATCGTTTTCCCGATGCTGAAAGTGTTGCTTATCATCAATTTTATCGGAGCGTTCATTGGTTCCTGGTACAGCTCCGCTGATAATATTCTGGCGATGACCGGCGGCGGCGCGAATACTGAAACTGCGGCGCTGCATATCTGGTTTACGGCATTTACTTATCTCAAGTTCGGTCCCGCTGCGGCGATGGCCTGGATGCTGGGTTTCATTCTGATTGGATTCACCGTCCATCAGCTTCGCATCCTGGCCAAAGTTGAATTTAAAACAACAGGCAAACAGTAGATATTATATAAGGATTATCGAATGGGCATGATTTCTGAAATAGGGCGCAGGTCTTTTAAGGTCAGGCTGCTGCTGGGCGCCGTTTATTGCTGCCTGCTGTCCGGCTCTGTTTTTATGATTTATCCTTTCTGGCTGATGCTGACCGGTACTTCCAAGAGCAACGTGGATGTCAAGGAAAATTCGCTTATTCCAGCTTTTATTATTGACAAAGATGCTTTTTACCGCAAAGATGTCGAGGCGCTATTCAATGAAAGCAGTATGAATTTTCAAGCTACTTATGCCGAAACCTCGGGCGATTTTCAGAAAATTCAGATCCCCTTCAAAATACGATATAAATTTATTGATGAATGGGGGGATTTCATCAAAAACAAAAATTATCCGTTCTACTATTTCGGCATTGGTTACACCGGGGTGTGGGGATCAGGAGGAACCAACCCCATGCTGATGCGCGGGTTCAAAAACCGCATTTACCAGAAATACAACGGTGATATTGAGCTGATGAACCGGGATCTTGGAACTGATTTTGTCGCCTGGAACGCTTTTCGTCTGAGTATGCAGCCTTATCTGGAACGGCGCTGTATGCCTGATGCCATGTCTAAATTCAATAAGCGCTTCTATGAATTTTGCGTGGAACAGCCTTTTGAATATCGCTTTTACTACAGTCCGGAAGGCTTTTACAAGACCATTTATCTCATGACCCATTATTCCAGAAACATAGATACTTATAATCAGGCTCATGCGACCAGCTATTCAGCCTGGGACCAGGTCAAGCTGCCGCGCACTTATCCGGATAAGAACAGTTTTACCGATCAGGAACGCGCTGACTGGGCTGATTATGTCAGAAACGTTCTCAATCTTTTCTGGATTCGCGCCGACAGCCGGGCGCTGCCCGTTTATCAGGAATATCTTCAGTCAAAATATCCGGATATTGTCGAATTGAACCGCCTTTACGGGTCGAATTACAAATCTCATTCCGAGATCCCGCTGGTCGAGGAAGTTCCGTTTTTCGGTTCCAGACTGTCCGACTGGGCTTCGTTCATTCAGGGATGGTACAA
>CAIJKT010001083.1 GCA_903821255.1 uncultured Lentisphaeria bacterium
AGGTTGTATTGTATAATATATACAATACAAGAAATATAACGCAGAAAAAGCGTTTGTCAAAAACAAAATTAAAGAAAAATGAAACTTTTTTGAAGTATTTCTCAAGAATTATAATTCGCACTGCTCCACTGAGCCATTACGTTTTGAAGCAGATTTTCATAATCAAACAGGACTGTCACATGACAGGCGCGTAATTAATCCTTATTCAATTTAAGATAATTGTATTTGCATTTAAATCTTTGCGTATTAATGTAATAGGCGTTCTAAAGGAGGAAAATTAAAATGAAGACAAATTGTCCATTTTGCGACCGGAAATATGACTTAGGCAAAACCCCGCTCGGCGGTAAGGTTAAGTGTTTCGGTTGTAATAATTCATTTATTTTGCCGACATCAATTTCAATATTAAAAAGAGACAGCCACCCCACTGAAGATATTTCTAAAGCGCGGGCAGCGGCAATCTTAGCACAACAAAATCAGACAGCTCAGTCAAAAGACACTCAGTCGCTTGGCAAATTCATTGCAGATTCCTTTACAATTGGAAGCCTGGTGGTTCCATTTATGCTGGCTGTCGCTGCCGTTGTCTGCTCCTTATACAAAATGCCGCTTCAAATCGGAATAACCCTGCTGCTGGCCGCGGGGGTAATTATTTTGATACCGATACTGGCGAATCTCAGAGAAATAAACCGCAAACTGAAAAAATGACTCTCCGCATTAAGTCCGGCAGATTTTAATCTGCAACCGGCATGAATTATTTCGCGATTCCGGCCGCAGTCTGCGGCAGCGCAGTCGCCGCGACGATGCACAGCAGTCCGTCGCCTGCCGCGCTTATTTCCACTGCCTCGATTTCCGATTCCGGGTGCGGGTTGGTCAACTCGACCAGGAACACCCCGTATTCATTGAACCGTTCGCTGAGAAATCTGACTGCCGGAACTGCCCCCGACGGCTGTGCTGTCAGAAACCAGTCCCGCAGATGCCTGCCGTTTTCCAGCGGCATAACTGTTTCCCTGCCATCGGCATAACGAAGTTTCAGTTCGCCAAGTATCTTAGTTCCCGACGGTACATACATGGCGGTCAGCAGAAAAGCGATTCCCGCAGTGCGCCCTCCGACCGGCAGCCGCAGCGAACTGCCGCTGATGCCGCGCCAGTCTGCCGTCGACAGCATTGCCGGATAATCCGAGCGCCGGAACTGGATTCCTTTAATGACCGGTTCAGCCGGAACTTTTTTTACCAGTTCGTCGAGTCCGATGGCGATGCCTGCACGGGTGAACGTCCGCCGCTCCTCCGGATTCTTAACCGGCAATGAACGGGTTCCCGCAACGGGAACCGCCGACTGCGGCTGCAAGGATACGTCATCAGCTATAATCGTACCCGGCTTATCCAGACCAATGATGAAGGCGACGCTGCCGGCCGGCGGACGCGGGAAATCCGCAGTCATCCGGTAGCGCTGAAATTCTCCGGCCTTGATTTGACCTAGCGGACAGTTCTTATAGACATTGCCGCTGCGGTCAAACACCGCCAGATAGGCTTCGACCGGCGCGGTTCCGGGATTTTTGAGCCAGGTGGAAAACTCGTAACTGCCAGGTTCGTTAATTTGCTGCTCAAAGAAAGCGTAGACCCGGCCTTTGCCGGAGCTGGACAATGCCAGCGCGTAACTGCCGCTGTGCCCCCCTTTGACCACTCCGATGCGCCCCTGGGGATCGTAGGTCCGGTCCCTGAACTGCCAGTTGGAGACGACGGCGTTGCCGAGTCCGCCCATGGCGATGTCGCCGCTGATTTCCTCGAATCCGCCGTTGGGGCAGAGTTCCGCCGCCACGGCTTCCGCCGCGATCACTTTTACTGGCTGGAGGCTGACCGCGAACAGCATTTCCTGGGCTCCGTCCGGGCGGCAGATATCACCCTCGCGGGTGAACTTGACGTCGCGGCCGTAAACGTCGGAGAGGCTGATGACGTTGCCGCCCAGTTGCCACCGGCGCGGCGAACTGGCCTGCCCCAGTGCGGTGAACCAGGTGCCGTCGGTGCGGCGGAAACTATGCTTCAGGTCGAAATATTTGACTTTAGGATCGTCGATCATTCCGGCGAATTCGCTGCATTTGCGCAACTGGTTCTGCATCGCCGCCAAAGTGGACAGCACCGGATTCGGAGTCAGGGTATAGTACGAGAAGAAGAAATCCTCGCCGAAACTGAAATATTTCTCAAAACCAAAATCGATGAACCAGAAGAACATTGCCGCCGTCAGCATGCTCTGTTTTTTGCGGTCGGCGATGGTATGCCACATCTGCTCGGTCTGTCAGATCGGCATGCCCGGCTTGGCCTCCCGGACAGCCGCCAGCAGCGGGGCGATGCCCCACCGTCCCTGATAAGCATGGATATTGTAGATATCGCAATATTGACCGGCGCCCATCTTCAGCAGATCGAAAGGCATTTTCTGATCGCAGAGGGTGCCATAGCCGAATCCGCTGACCAGGATGCGGCAGCCGGGATCAGCCTTTTTCGCCGCCTGCCAGGAAGTCTTGAGCAGTTCAAAGTAATCCTTGGTCGTACCCGAGAAAGACGCGGGGGGACCGGGCGGATGCCAGTCCACTTCGTTCCAGATCTCCCAGTGGCTGACCCGGCCTTTGTAGCGGGACACCACCTGAGAGACGTAATTTTCCCAGTCGGCAAGCCGGGCCGGTTTGTGCCGGGCGGCCATGAAGGAATTCTTGTGACCGGGTTTCACTTCCGGGTCCGCCGCCCAGACCGGAGGGTCGCCGAGAATGCCGAGGCAGTTGACGCCGTTGCGTTCGGCGTCGGCCACCATTTTATCGGCCAATGCCCAGTCGAAGCGCCCTTTTTCCGGTTCGATCATGTTCCATTTGAAGGCATCGCTCCGGCACCAGTGCAGATTGAGTTTAGCCAGCACTTCGGTGTGATCAAAAAGATGGTGTCCGAGATAATCGGCAAACCGGCCGTCTTTGACTTGCGGATCGGCGGCCGGAATAACGGCATGAGTGAATTGCCAGCGCTGCTCTGCCCGGCCCGGTGCCGAAACAGTCATGTCCAGATCGTAAAATCCGGCCGACAGCGGCGGCGGCGACAGTTCGCAGGGAACCAGCAGGGAGCGGGGCGCCAATTCAAAAGTATATTCCCGGTCGGCGACCTTATTGCCGTCAATGTCGGATATCTTCAATTTGACGCTATATTTTATCGGAGCATTGGTGTAGTTGCTGGAGATCAGCGGCAGTTTTACCGGACTGCCGTTCACGGTAAATGATTTCTCCATATTCCAGACCGGCATCAGGACGGAAAAGTCATCCATGCCTGGAATAATCCGGTATTCCGCCCGGGCTAAATCATTGCCGGCGATAAAAGTGGTGTCCGGTCCGGCGGTAAACCCGGCGGACGGATCGGAGCTCAACTCCCGGTCCGGCAACTGCCGGGCTGAAATGCGCATGGCGCTGATTGCGAATGGCGCGCCGCGGCAAACCCGGAACTGCGCCGGCACCGGGCCGATCTCTCCGGGGAAGTCGCTGCGGCTCTTCAGTCGGCCGTCGATGTAGAGCCGCAGACCTTCTTTGCCCCAACTGCATGCAAGATTGACTGGCTTGCCCTGAATCAGCGCTTCCCGTCCGGTGTTGGCGTAGGCCGTTTTTGCATTGCCGCCGCGGGCGATGGCGAAGATGCCGCGGACGTTATTTTCTCCGCTGGGGGTATAGATTCCGAGGATCGTGCGTGCGGTCGAGGCGGCGAGCGGCTGCGCCGGAAACATCCCGAAGGCTGACGACCATTCGTTTTCAAATTCCGCCGCCGGTTTACTAGGGGTGGCGGTGAGTTCGACTGTACCTTCAGACGGGTTGACGATGCCGGGAGCATAAAAGCCGGCGAATTTCCCGTTGCAGTCGCCGGGTCCGGCATTCCTGACCATCTGGCCCTGCCCGGTTGCCGCGGCAGTCAGGATGCAGCAGCATAACAGCGTATTTTTAATCATTGTTTCTCCGTTGGCTATGGTGGTGCGAAAAAGTGATACAGCGAATTGATTAATAGAAGACACCGTCATGTCTTACCCACATGCTTTTGTCGTTCCGATAGGTGGTTGCGTCAACCCACGGACCGTAAATCGGACTGTCGGGATTGGCCAGCAGCATGATCGCCGCGTTTTCTCCCTTAGCGCCGTTGGAAGGCCGCGTTCCGACCACATGCCCGTCAACAAAAACGCCATTGCACTCGGAGTACCCCTGATGCGCAGGCCAGATGACCGGACCGTTTCCCGGAGCACTGTAGGAATTGTTGACTCGGAAATAGCCGAGCGGATTTATATCGCCGGCCACGCGGGTCGGCCTGGCGGATTCGATGAATATCACAGTACGGGACGCCGCGCGGCACATCGTTAAACGTATCGGCCTGGGGCCTGTTGACATGGCGGAAGACAGATACATGTAATTGAGGCCGTAATCAGAGATGGACCATTCCACCGCATCCGGATTGTTGGCGCTGGTGGAGGGATTGTCCCAGAAATCCTTGTAGTAGGAGGTGTTGCCGCTCGGCAACATACGCACTCTGGCCGGACAGGTCATCTGCTTTTTCGTGATGAATTTTGCTTTGGCAAACACCCCCGGCCAGAAACTGCCTGTCGCGTTGCTGCCGGTATAGCTGGCGTCCGGGACAAACATATCATCGTAGCTGGAAAGGTAATTATGCATCGCCAGTCCCAGTTGTTTGAAGTTGTTCTTGCAACTGACGCTTCTTGCCACTTCCCTGGCTTTATTGAGCGCAGGCAGCAGCATTCCGGCGAGAATCGCGATGATTGCGATCACCACGAGGAGTTCGATGAGTGTAAAATTTTCTTGTTTCCGTTGCCGTTTCATTTCAATATCTCCTGTTTAAATTTAAGTTCATACTTGCTGATTGTCAGATTTTTTTTAGCTTGCATGGCGTCGTCTCCTTAATTACGTTATTAATCTGTTTCCTGCAATTCAGGCGGAATTCCGCAAACATAGACTGGTTTTAAGTACCACGTGTCCGGGTTTGGTTTCACCGGCAATAATCCGCTGCAGCAGTTCGAAGGCGGCTTTCCCCTGTTCGGACGGAAGATTGTCAAAGGTGGTAATGGCAGGGGTGACGAAGCTGCTGACCGGAATATTGTCGGCGCCGGCCACGGCAATCTGTTCAGGAATCCGGCATCCATGGCTGTTTAGAACGGAAATGGCTGCAACCGCGGTACAGTCGTTGGCACAGACGATCGCATCCTCTTTAATGCCGCGCTGCCAGTATTCATTGATGAATTTCTCCGTTTTGGCATAATCAAAGTCAGCCGGGAAAACCTGATCTTCGCTGAAAGGAATCCCCGCTTTTTGGAGGGCGGCGCGGAATCCGGCCAGCCGCTGCTCGGCCGGATAACTGGCTTTTACTCCGGCCAGATAGAGGAAATTGCGGCGTCCTTTGGTGATCAGGTGCTCGGTCAACTGGAACGATGCTTCGAAATTATTGATATTGATGCTGGGAATGCCGAACGCCGGATTAATTGAGATACCGACGAGATGACGGTTTTCGGCAACTAATGCTTCAAGCCAGCGTTCAGGCATTTCGAAGCCGTAATAGAGCAGACCGTCGATTTCCCGGGTCTTGAACCAGTCAAAAATCCGTTCCTCGGGCATCTCCGGCTTGTAAAGCTGCATTGTAAAGCGGTAACCGGCCTGATCGCAGGCCAGGGCAATGCCGCCAAGCACCTGCGGCAGATTGTATTCGCCGAACGGCGTATGTTCATCGACGCCCCCCATGCTCTCGACCAGCACTCCGATATTCTTGACATGTGCGCAGTTCATCCGTTGCGCGTGAATGTTGGGACGGTAGTTGACTCTGTCGCATAATTCCAGGATTTGCTGCTGCAGCCTGGAACTGATACCGCTCTCCCTGGCTTTGCCGTTAAGCACCCGGGATACCGCCGTCTTGCTTACGCCAAGTTCCGCGGAAACCCTTGCCAGTGAATAGTTTTGACTTGATCTCATTAACTTTTGGCCCTGTATTTAAACACTATACTTAACTAGTGTAGTACGTGATCTTCATTTTGTCAAGATGTCAAGAATCAAATATTGAAAAAAATGACGCCGATACCGCGTTGAATGTTAATCCGCAATTGAATTATCAATAAAACCGTTTATTGTAATTTTAAGGCGGAAGGAGGTCTTCCGCAAGGGGATAAAAAAATAAGTTTTTTACAAAACTGACTTTGTAGAAAGCGCGAAAAAAAGGAGATCAGGCATGAACAAAATCATAACGTTGCTGGCAGGAATGGTACTTGTCCTGAGTTTATCCGGCTGTTTGAGTCCGGCCGGAGACAACCTGGCAGAGAAAAAGGCGACCGTTCAGAAGATGAGCGACAACAGTTTGCAGGAGTTCTACGCCAAAAACCCCGATCTCAAGCAAAAAATCAGCAAGGCCGCTGGATACGCAATATTTAAAGACTTCGGCGTCGATATTTTCATTCCATCCACCGAAAGCGGCTGGGGCGTGGTATATAACAACGCCACCGGAGAAAAATCCTACATGAAAATGTTTTCTCTCGGGGTTGGACTGGGCATGGGCATAAGGGATTTCCGCGCCTTATTTGTCTTTAAAGACCAGGAGAATATCACTCAATTCATTAATTCCGGCTGGGGGCTGGGAGTTCAGGCCAACGCGGTATTCCGGTTTGGCGATGTCGGCGAAGGAGTTGCCGGAGCTGTTGATGTTTCTCCCGGAGTGACATTGTATAAGATCACCCGCAACGGAATCGCGCTTCACGCCACCGTTCAGGGCACTAAAATATGGGGCAACGAAGACATGAATGTCAAATAGCATTCCGGTCTGAATATCCATAAAATCATGGCGGCACCCGCAGACTTGTGTGTGCCGCCATTTTTTCAGGTGAACTGATCAAGGGACATTTATTCCGCTCTTCTCCATCGAATTCCGGGCGCTGAAAAGGCTGACGGAGCGATGCCGCGATATTCACCACGGACTGAGGGGTTCCCATACTCCTGATTTATCAGCGCCTGCTTACAGGATTAACTTGCCAGCAATCCATTGTTTTTCTTCAGCGGATCGCTGCCGCCGGTATCCGCGCTGCCAGTCAACGGACCGGTCAGCCCCAGGCTGCCGGTCTTGAATGCCGCCGGATCAATATTGAAATTCAGAATGTAGTCCGTATTCTCCTTGCCTGCCAGCGTCGCCTTGACGTAATACTTGCCTGCCGCCAGCGTTTTAGTGATGCTTTCGGCGGTATTGCCGCTCTTCGCGGACGCCGCCAGTTGCTTGTTTTTGCTGTCGTACAGATACAAGTTGACGTTGGAATTCATGCCGGTCAGATCAAGCGTCACCGCCGTCGAGGCTTGCAGTTCAAATTTGTAATAGTCGTCCTTGTCGCCGAACCCCAGCCACTCGCTGACCGGGCCTTTGGCCGTCACCGGTTGCGCAAAAGCTGAGGTATTGCCGACCGTATCTTCCGGGAAATAATCAACCTTGCTGCTCAGGGTGTAAGCGGTGTTGCTGACGATGCCCTTGCCGCCGTCGGCAGGAGCGACCTTGACGTAATAATCCCCGGCCAGCAACGCCAGATTGATATTTTCAGCAGCAGGGCCTTTAATTGAAGAGGTCTTCAATACTTTGCCTTTGTTATCCAGCAGCGTCAGATTCGCGTCGCGGCTCAACCCGGTCAGGTTCAGGCTCAATGTTCCGGCATTGGTCAGCGTCAGCAGATAGTAATCAGCCGGATCGCCGAAACCGACCCAGTCATTGCGTTCGACAACAACCCCGTCAGCGAGTCCGCCAACGACATTCGCCTCGGCCGGAGTATTGCCGGCGTTATCTTCCGGGAACGGATTAAAGCTGTTGTTCAGCGTGTAGCCGGCGCTGTTCACGCCTTTGGCCGAAGCGACTTTAATGTAATAATCGCCGGCAAGTAAAGCGAATTCATTAATCGCCTCACCGGCATTATCTTTATTTGCGGATGTTTTCAGCACCTTGCCGGAGGAACTCAGCAACGACAG